>NZ_JBHWVO010000014.1:0-213040 GCF_042736635.1 Streptomyces sp. NPDC060035 | reverse complement strand
GGGGGCGCTTCTTTCTTGGGGGTGTTGTTGGGGGTGGCGCCCCAACTTTTGGTTGTTTTGGGCGCCCCGGTCGGCGGGCGGCCCTGTTTGCGCGCGTACTCAGGCGCCGCAGCCGCGCGACTCAGCGCTTCCCGTCAGACGGGCCAGTACGTCCGGGCCCAGGACCGCGGGCCCGGCCGCAGCGCCCCGTGGCGGGCGACACGGCCCGGGTCGGACCACTGCTCGGGCGGCAACGGAGCGCCGGGCGGCAGCGCGGCGCCCGCCGCGGCACGCGCCCGGACGACCGCGAGGGCGGCAGCCAGCTCCTCCGGGGTGGGATTGCCCCGTACAACCTTGATCATGGTGGCTCCCGGTGCCTAGAGGGGGATGTTGCCGTGCTTCTTCGGCGGCAGCGACTCACGCTTCGTACGCAGCTGGCGCAGGCCCTTCACGAGGTGTGCCCGGGTGTCGGACGGCATGATCACCGCGTCGACGTAGCCGCGCTCGGCCGCGACGTACGGGTTGAGAAGGGCGTCCTCGTAGTCGGCCATCAGCTCGGCGCGGGTGGCCTCCGGGTCCTCCGCGGCGGCGATGGTGCGGCGGTGCAGGATGTTCACCGCGCCCTGCGCGCCCATCACCGCGATCTGCGCGGTCGGCCAGGCCAGATTCAGGTCGGCACCCAGGTGCTTGGAGCCCATGACGTCGTACGCCCCGCCGAAGGCCTTGCGGGTGATCACGGTGATCAGCGGGACCGTCGCCTCCGCGTAGGCGTAGATCAGCTTGGCGCCGCGGCGGATGATGCCGCCGTACTCCTGGTCGACGCCCGGCAGGAAGCCGGGGACGTCCACGAAGGTCAGGACCGGCACGTTGAACGCGTCGCAGGTACGGACGAAGCGCGCGGCCTTCTCGCTCGCGTTGATGTCCAGACAGCCGGCGAACTGCATCGGCTGGTTGGCGACGATGCCGACCGGGTAGCCCTCGATGCGGCCGAAGCCCGTGACGATGTTCGGCGCGAACAGGGCCTGCGTCTCCAGGAACTCGCCGTCGTCGAGCACGTGCTCGATCGCGGTGTGCATGTCGTACGGCTGGTTCGCCGAGTCCGGGATGAGGGTGTCGAGCTCGCGGTCCTCGTCCGTGGTCTCCAGGTCGGCCTCCTCCGGGAAGGCGGGCGCCTCGGAGAGGTTGTTCGACGGGAGGTACGACAGCAGGGACTTGACGTACTCGATGGCGTCCTTCTCGTCGCCCGCCATGTGGTGCGCCACACCGGAGGTGGTGTTGTGCGTGCGGGCGCCGCCCAGTTCCTCGAAGCCGACGTCCTCACCGGTGACGGTCTTGATCACGTCGGGTCCGGTGATGAACATGTGCGAGGTCTGGTCGACCATGACCGTGAAGTCGGTGATCGCGGGGGAGTAGACCGCGCCGCCCGCGCACGGTCCGACGATCAGGGAGATCTGCGGAACGACCCCCGAGGCGTGCACATTGCGGCGGAAGATCTCGGCGAACAGACCGAGGGCGGCCACGCCCTCCTGGATGCGGGCGCCGCCGCCGTCGTTGATGCCGATGACCGGGCAGCCGGTCTTCATCGCGAAGTCCATGACCTTCACGATCTTCTCGCCGTACACCTCGCCGAGCGAGCCGCCGAAGATGGTGAAGTCCTGCGAATACACGCAGACGGGGCGGCCGTCGACCGTGCCGTAGCCGGTGACGACACCGTCTCCGTAGGGGCGGTTCTTCTCGATGCCGAAGTTGGTGGACCGGTGCCGCGCGAACTCGTCGAGCTCCACGAAGGAACCTTCGTCGAGCAGGAGCTCGACGCGCTCACGGGCGGTCAACTTGCCCTTGGCGTGCTGCTTTTCGACGGCGCGTGCGGAACCTGCGTGCGTGGCCTCGTCAATACGGCGCTGCAGGTCTGTGATCTTGCCCGCGGTCGTGTGGATGTCGCTCTGCGGCTCGGACATCGGGTGGCGGCTCCCTGCCTGGTCACGGGGACGGCTGGTACATCCAGTAAAGGTGCTGGACCAATATGTGCTCGACGGCTACGGCTCGTCGGCTGGTGTTAGCTACTGACCCGTAGCGTATCGGCGCGGATACGGTTCGGCAGTGCGTCGTTGCCCACACCTAATGTGGGTTGCATGACACCTCCGGATGCGCCACACAACCGCTGGTCGGACCTCGACAGACCTCCCCTGAACGTCGCCGCGCTGCGCCGTGGGCTGCTGAAACCGGGCGGCCTGTGGACCTCGCTCGACATCGTCGGGACGACCGGCTCCACCAACTCCGACCTCGCGGCCCGGGCCCCCGCCGGACTGGCCGAGGGCACGGTGCTGGTCGCCGAGGAGCAGACCGCGGGCCGCGGGCGGCTGGACCGGACCTGGACGGCGCCGCCCCGCTCGGGTCTGTTCTTCTCGGTCTACCTGACCCCGGGTGACGTACCCGTCGAGCGGTGGGGCTGGCTGCCGCTGCTGGCCGGTGTGGCGACCGCGACGGCTCTCGCGCAGTCGGCGGGCGTCGACATGGCACTGAAATGGCCCAACGACCTCCTGGTGACTATTCCCACGGGCTCCGGCACCCCTCCGGGGGAGACCCCGCCGGGTGCGGAACGCAAGACCGGCGGCATCCTCGCCGAGCGGGCCGGGGACGGCGTGGTCATCGGAATCGGGCTCAACGTCTCCCTGCGCGCGGCCGAGCTGCCCGCCCCCCAGGCCGGTTCGCTGGCGCTGGCCGGAGCCGTGTCGACCGACCGCGAGACGCTGCTGCGGGCCGTCCTGCGCTCGCTGGAGGAGTGGTACGGCCGCTGGCGCGACGCGAACGGCGACGCCGCCGAGAGCGGCCTCCAGGCCGCGTACGCGGCGGGCTGCGCCACGCTGGACCGCACGGTGCGGGCCGAGCTGCCCGGCGACCGGTCCGTCGTCGGCGAGGCCGTCGCGATCGACAGCGACGGGCGGCTGGTCCTGGCCACCGGGGACGGCCTCCAGGAGCCGGTGTCCGCCGGAGACATCGTCCATCTGCGCGGAGCGGAGGGCGGGCTGACCTGATCCGGGCCGGTCCGGGCGCCCGCGCGGCGTGGACGGCCCGCAGATTACGGACGATGTCGCCCATGACGCACCCGAACCGGCCAACCGGGGACGTGAGCTGGGGCACACCTGCCGTATCGTTGAGGCGATCCAGCGACAGATCGGCAGGGCAGTGCGCAGGGAACGGGCAGGAGGCGGCCGGTGACCGTCGGCGACACGACCTCAGGTGCGGGCGCGGAGCCCCCGCCGGGATCCTCGGTCCACGCGACACCCCATCACGAAGTCGACCATACGGCCGAACCGACGGACGACCCTCTCGCGATCCGGCTGGAACAGCTGATCCTGGGGGCCGACCGCCGCTACACGCCGTTCCAGGCGGCCAGGACCGCCGGGGTCTCCATGGACCTGGCGTCCCGGTTCTGGCGGGCCATGGGCTTCGCCGACATCGGGCAGGCCAAGGCGCTCACCGAGGCCGACGTGCTGGCGCTGCGGCGCCTCGCGGGCCTCGTGGAGGCCGGGCTGCTCAGTGAACCGATGGCGATCCAGGTGGCCCGGTCGACCGGGCAGACGACCGCCCGGCTCGCGGAGTGGCAGATCGACTCCTTCCTGGAGGGGCTGACCGAGCCCCCCGAGCCCGGCATGACCCGTACCGAGGTCACGTATCCGCTGGTCGAACTGCTCCTGCCCGAGCTGCAGGAATTCCTGGTGTACGTGTGGCGGCGCCAGCTGGCCGCCGCCACGGGCCGGGTCGTGCAGGCCGCGGACGACGACGAGATGGTCGACCGCCGGCTCGCCGTCGGCTTCGCCGACCTGGTCGGCTTCACACGGCTGACCCGGAGGCTGGAGGAGGAGGAGCTCGGCGAGCTCGTCGAGGCGTTCGAGACGACCTCCGCCGACCTGGTCGCCGCCCATGGCGGACGGCTCATCAAGACGCTGGGCGACGAGGTCCTCTTCGCCGCGGACGATGCGGGCACGGCGGGTGAGATAGCGCTCCGGCTGGTCGAGGCGATGGCCCAGGACACCACGATGCCCGCTCTGCGGGTGGGCATCGCGTTCGGCACGGTCACCACCCGGATGGGCGATGTCTTCGGGACGACGGTGAATCTGGCCAGCAGGCTCACCTCGATAGCGCCGAAGGACGCCGTGCTGGTCGACAGCGCGTTCGCCCAGGAGCTGACGCGGACCGGTGACGCCCCCGCCTCCGAGGCGCAGGCGGCCGAGGAGGTCGCGGCGGCGGCCGAGCGGGCCCGGCTGGCCGAGAAGGAGGGCCGGCAGGCGGACGAGGCACCTCTGCCCACCTACCGCTTCGGGCTGCAGCCGATGTGGCAGCGGCCTGTGCGGGGGCTGGGCGTCGTGGAGCCGTGGCTGCTGGCGCGGCGGGGTAAGCCCGCGTCCTGACGCTGTGGGGTGCGGGTGGCGCCTGCGCGGGCTGTTCCCCTACCCGCCCCTTCCCGAAACCGTGGGCTCTGCCCCCGGGCCCCGGGTCCTCAATCGCCGGACGGGCTTCAAGGATGCCCTCAAGCGCCGGGCGGGCCGGGATGTGTGCGGGCGGGCTTCAAGGTGTCCCTCATCGCCGGGCGGGCCGGGATGCGCGCGGGCGGGCTTCAAGGTGTCCCTCATCGCCGGGCGGGCCGGGATGCGCGCGGGTGGGCTCGAAGGTGTCCCTCATCGCCGGGCGGGCTGGGATGTGTGCGGGCGGGCTGGGGAGTTGCGTGCCCGGGCGCCTAGGATCCCCCCGGTAACGCTCGTTAACCGGAGGGGTGCAGCCATGACCGTCACGTCGGAGCAGCGGTTCGGGGAGTTCGTCGTCGTACGGCGGCACGAGGGCCAGGAACACGTGGCCGAGCTGGTGCTCGACCGGCCCAAGGCGATGAACGCGGTGTCCACCGACATGGCCCGTTCGATCGGGGCCGCCTGCGCCGCGCTCGGCGCCGACCAGGGGGTGCGCGTCACCGTGCTCACCTCCAGCCACGAGCGGGCCTTCTGCGTGGGCGCGGATCTCAAGGAGCGGAACTCCTTCACGGACGCCGAGCTGGTGCGGCAGCGGCCCACCGCGAGGGCCGCGTACACGGGCGTACTCGAGCTGCCGATGCCGACCGTCGCCGCCGTGCACGGCTTCGCCCTCGGTGGCGGCTTCGAGCTCGCCCTGGCCTGCGATGTGATCGTGGCCGACCGTACGGCCGTGGTCGGCCTGCCCGAGGTGTCCGTCGGCGTCATTCCCGGCGGCGGCGGTACGCAGCTGCTGCCGCGCCGGGTCGGCGCGGCACGCGCCGCCGAGCTGGTCTTCACCGCGCGGCGGGTGGAGGCGGCCGAGGCGCGTGAGCTGGGTCTGGTGGACGAGCTGGTCGACGCGGGCCTGGCCCGGGACGAGGCGCTGGCACTCGGCGGCCGGATCGCCGTCAACTCGCCGGTGGGACTGCGCGCCGCCAAGCGGGCCCTGCGGCTCGGGCAGGGGCTGGATCTGCGGGCGGGGCTCGAGGTGGAGGACGCGGCCTGGCGATCGGTGGCCTTCTCCGGTGACCGGGCCGAGGGTGTGGCCGCGTTCAACGAGAAGCGGAAGCCGAACTGGCCGGGCGAGTGACAGCAGCACCGGGCGGAGCGCTCTGAAGATCATCCGCGCTGTCAACTGATCAAATCGCCGCGAACTTACCTAAACTGTGGTGATGGGCGGTGATGATGTGCGGCTGCGCGCCGTGGTTCTGCTGGCGCAGACGATGGCGGCGGCCTACACCTCGCGTGAGTCCTGGCGGGCTGCGGCGCTGGGGGCGTGCGAGGCGCTGGGCGGGAGCTTCGCCGCTCTCTCCGTGTGGGAGCGCGACCGGAGCAGGCTGCGGGTACTGGTGAACGCGGGGGAGCGGGCCGAAGGGGAGGAGGAGTTCCCCGACGAGGAGGCCTACCCCGTGCACCAGTTCCCGGAGATCACGGAGTTCCTGCACGAGCGGTGGGCGGGCGGCGGCGAGCCGGACGCCTGGGTGGAGACCGCCCATGGCAGCTCGGCCACCGGAGCCCCGGCCCGGGGCGCCCGCCCGTACTGTCATCAGCGGGTCGCGGCCCTGCGGCGGCGGGGGCGGGGCTGCTGTGTGGTGGCGCCGATCGTGCTGCACGGGAGGGCCTGGGGCGAGCTGTATGTGGCGCGTCCGGCCGGTGCGCCGGTGTTCGACCGGGACGATGCGGACTTCGCCACCGTGCTGGCCGCTGTCGTCGCGGCGGGCATCGCCCAGACCGAGCGCCTGGAGGAGGTCCGCAAGCTGGCCTTCACCGACCCGCTGACCGGGCTCGCCAACCGCCGCGCCGTGGACCTCCGGCTCGACGAGGCGGTGGAGCTGCACCGTACGGAGGATGCCGTGGTGAGCCTGGTCGTCTGTGATCTGAACGGTCTCAAGTCGGTCAACGACACCCATGGCCATGCAGTAGGCGACCGTCTACTGGAACGTTTCGGCTCGGTGCTCTCGCTCTGCGGGGCGATGCTCCCCGGCGCCCTGGCGGCACGGCTGGGCGGTGACGAGTTCTGTCTGCTGACCGTGGGGCCCACGGCGGACGACGTGGTCCGGGTCTCCGAGGAGCTCTGCGCGCGGGCCGTCGCCCTGGAGCTCGGCGACGGGGTCGCCTGCGGAGTCGCCTCGACCGGCGACGAGATCGGCCCCGTACGCTCCGCGCGCCGGCTCTTCCGGCTCGCGGACGCGGCCCAGTACCAGGCCAAGGCGGCGCACTCCAGGAGGCCGGTGGTGGCGGGGCGCGACGGCGAGGTGATCCGGCTCGCAGACTCCCCGCCCAAGTCGCCCCACGACCGCCGCAGGCTGCGCGGCAGCCCGCCCGGGAACGGGACGCCCGACCGGTAAGGGGTCAACCGTACGACCACTAGTGACATGTAGAGATTCAGTCCGTACGCTTCTGAATATGGATATGCATACAGTCGTGGTGGGGACGTCCGGTACCACCGCCGAGGACGTCATCGCCGTGGCCCGCGGGGGCGCCCGTGTCGAGCTCTCACGAGCCGCCGTCGACGCCCTTGCCGCCGCCCGCGAGATCGTCGACGCGCTCGCCGCCAAGCCCGAGCCGGTCTACGGCGTCTCCACCGGCTTCGGCGCCCTCGCCAGCCGGCACATCAGCCCGGACCTCCGGGCGCAGCTGCAGCGCAACATCGTGCGCTCGCACGCGGCGGGCATGGGCCCCCACGTCGAGCGCGAGGTCGTGCGGGCGCTGATGTTCCTGCGGCTGAAGACCCTCGCCTCCGGCCATACCGGCGTACGCCCCCAGGTCGCGCAGACCATGGCCGACGTGCTCAACGCGGGCATCACCCCCGTCGTGCACGAGTACGGCTCGCTCGGCTGCTCCGGCGACCTGGCCCCGCTCTCGCACTGCGCCCTGACCCTGATGGGCGAGGGCGACGCGGAGGGCCCCGACGGCGTCGTGCGCCCCGCCGGTGAGCTCCTTGCCGCCCACGGCATCACGCCCGTCGAGCTGCGTGAGAAGGAGGGCCTCGCCCTCCTCAACGGCACCGACGGCATGCTCGGCATGCTCGTGATGGCCCTCGCCGACCTGAAGAACCTCTACACCGCCGCGGACATCACTGCCGCGCTCTCCCTGGAGGCCCTCCTCGGCACGGAGAAGGTCCTCGCCCCGGAGCTCCACGCCATCCGGCCCCACCCCGGCCAGGGCGCCTCCGCCGACAACATGCTGCGGTTCCTCGACGGGTCCGGCCTCACCGGCCACCACCAGGACGACGCCCCCCGCGTCCAGGACGCCTACTCCGTACGCTGCGCACCCCAGGTCAACGGTGCAGGGCGCGACACCCTCGCGCACGGGCGGCTCGTCGCGGACCGTGAACTGGCCTCCGCCGTCGACAACCCCGTCGTGCTTCCGGACGGGCGCGTGGAGTCCAACGGCAACTTCCACGGCGCGCCCGTCGCGTACGTGCTCGACTTCCTGGCGATCGTCGCCGCCGACCTCGGCTCGATCACCGAGCGCCGCACCGACCGGCTCCTGGACAAGAACCGCTCGCACGGGCTGCCGCCGTTCCTCGCCGACGACGCCGGTGTCGACTCCGGGCTGATGATCGCCCAGTACACGCAGGCCGCCCTGGTCAGCGAGATGAAGCGGCTCGCGGTCCCGGCGTCCGTCGACTCGATCCCGTCCTCCGCGATGCAGGAGGACCACGTCTCCATGGGCTGGTCGGCCGCGCGCAAGCTCCGTACCGCCGTCACCGACCTCGCGCGGATCGTCGCCGTCGAGCTGTACGCGGCCACGCGCGCCGTCGAGCTGCGCGCCGCCCAGGGGCTGACCCCCGCGCCCGCCTCGCTGGCCGTCATCGAGGCACTGCGGGCCGCCGGTGTCCAGGGGCCGGGCCCCGACCGCTTCCTGGCCCCCGACCTGGCCGCCGCCGACACGTTCGTACGCGAGGGAAAGCTGGTCGTGGCCGCGGAGGCGGTGACCGGAGCGCTCGCCTGATCCCGTATGCACGCGAGGGCCGGTGCACCCGAGGGTGCACCGGCCCTCGCGTGTACGTCAGAAGCCCGGGCTCACGGTGCCCCGGCGTACCGCATACGCGACGAATCCCGCTCCGGCACACAGGAAGGCCGTACCGCCGATCAGATACGGGGTGGTGTCGACCCCGGCCCCGGTGTTGGCGAGCGTCTCCTGCGGGGCGATCTCTCCCGTACCGGAAGCCTGTTGGCCAGGAGCCGAGGAGTTGGCGGAACCGCCCTGAGGGCCTGCCCCGTCCGTCGCGTTGGCGGAGGGGACGAACCAGAGAGCACAGAGCAGGGTGCCTGCTGCGGTGGTGGTCAGCAGCGTGCGACGAGCGATGGACACAGAATCGATCCCCTTGCGACAACCATCAGTTAGCCCCGTGGGCCGATGCTAAGCAAAGCAGCGGGTCGGAGGAAAGTCGCAGACCCCAGGAGCCTTACGCTCCGGCGTATGAGCACTTCAGAGACAACCGCATTTGTTCGGCTTCGCGTGGAGATGGTGCTGGAGATCACCGACGCGGACGCCCTGACCGGCACTGCACTCGAGAGCATCGCAGCCGACCACACGGCGTCCGGCGTTTCCGCGGAGGAGTCCGCCGAAGAACGCATGCATGCCGAAGCGACGGTCAGGGAAGACGGTGCGGAGGCGCTCGCGTCACTCATCGACCCGTTCGACCTGGTGAGCCAGGTGCCCGGGGTCGAGCTCGCCCAGGCCTCGTGGAGCAGCGAGACCATCGACTACGACCCGGGCGCCGAGGACTGGGCGGCCGGCGGCGACGAGGACGAGGGCCATTACGGGATCGAGGACAATGAGACGGACGACGAAGAGGGCGGTGGGGCGGAACGCTGACTCGGCTCGGCACACCTCCCGGGCAGCGGGAACCGCTGCTGCCCCGGGTGCGTCGATGAGTGGTGTTCCCCACATCTTCGGCTGATGAGGAACGGAAGACCCGTTCAGGGTGTTCTTGAAGCATTGACGGGGGTTCGCCGTCCGGCGGCCCCGTCGGGGATTTTGGGGATCGGCAACGATGGAGAAGCGTGTGATGACGGACAGCAAGCGGCGCAGGGGCCTCATGGCCGCGTCCGCACTGCTCGGCGGCGTGCTGGTGCTTTCGGCCTGTAGCGACGACGGTGGTGGCAAGGGCGGCGGCACGAGCGCCGACAGCTCGAAGACGTCGCAGGCCGAGGTGGACGAGGCAGCAGCCAAGGATGCCTCCGAGGCGCAGATAACGATCGCGCCGAAGAACGGTGCCACCAACGCGAGCATCAACAGCGCCGCCCTGGTCACCGTTGCCAAGGGCAAGCTCACCGAGGTCACGATGACCACGTCGGCCGGAGAGACCGTCGAGGGCACGCTCGCCGCCGACGGCTCCAGCTGGAAGCCGACCGGTCAGCTCGAACGCTCGACCACGTACAAGATCAGTGCGACGGCCACCGACTCCAAGGGCCGCGAGGCACACGCCAACAGCTCCTTCACCACCGTTTCACCCGAGAACAGCTTCATCGGGAACTTCACTCCCGAGGACGGCTCCACCGTCGGCGTCGGCATGCCCGTCTCGATCAACTTCAACAAGGCGATCACGAACAAGAAGGCCGTCCAGGACGGCATCACCGTGACGTCGAGCAGCGGCCAGGAGGTCGTCGGCCACTGGTTCAACGAGAAGCGCCTGGACCTGCGCCCCCAGAACTACTGGCAGGGCAACTCCACCGTCACGCTGAAGCTCGCGCTCGACGGTGTCGAGGGCGCCGACGGCGTCGTGGGTGTGCAGGAGAAGACGGTCACCTTCAAGGTCGGCCGCAACCAGGTCTCGACCGTGGACGCCAAGGCGCACACCATGACCGTGACCCAGGACGGCCGGACGGTCAAGACCATCCCGATCTCCGCCGGTTCCTCGGACAACCCGACGTACAACGGCCAGATGGTGATCTCCGAGAAGTTCAAGGAGACCCGCATGGACGGTTCGACGGTCGGCTTCACCGACGACGACGGCAAGGGCGAGTACGACATCAAGGACGTGCCGCACGCCATGCGGCTGTCCACGTCGGGCACCTTCATCCACGGCAACTACTGGGGCGCCAAGTCGATCTTCGGCAGCGTGAACACCAGCCACGGCTGCGTCGGCCTGTCCGACACGAAGGGCGCGGGCGACCCCAACGTGCCGGCCGCCTGGTTCTACAACAACTCCATGATCGGTGACGTGGTCGTCGTCAAGAACTCCCCGGACAAGACCATCGCCCCGGACAACGGGCTCAACGGCTGGAACATGAGCTGGGCGCAGTGGACGGCGGACTCCGCCGCCTGATCGTCCCACCCGCGCTCCTCCCCTGTACGAAGGCGGCGGCACCCCGGATCCCCGGGTGCCGCCGCCTTCGGCATGTGCGGCCCGCAGGTGTTCTCATCCAGCTCTCATCGCAGACTTAACTCCTCATCACACCCGGTCCATACCTTCGCGCCATGTTCTTCACCTACCTCCGGCGCGAGCTGCGCCGCCGCAGAAAGGCGGCGCTCGTCGTCGCCTCGGGGCTCGCCCTCGGCATTGCGCTGGTCATCATCGTCAGCTCGGTCTCCTCGGGCATGGGCAAGGCCCAGGACGAGGTCCTTCAATCGCTGTACGGCCTGGGTACGGACATGACGGTGACCAAGGCCGCAGCCGCTCAGGGTTCCGGCACCGAACGGCCCCGGTTCGAGTTCGACGCCAAGGACGACGACGACGCGACCCAGAGCACCGACCGGGTCATGGTCCAGGGTTTCCAGACACTGGCCTCCACCACCGTCGACAAGGTCGGCAAGCAGAACGGCGTCGCGGACGCCGTCGGCGGGCTGAGCCTGACCGTCATGAAGGTCGACGGCCAGTTCAAGCGCGGCGAGTTCAAGCAGGATGAGGGTGCTGCCCAGGGCGGCCCCCGCGGCGGCGGCAGCAGTCAGCCGCAGGGCGAGGTCCAGGGAGGCGGCGCCTCCTTCGACGTCAACTCCTTCACCGTGTACGGCACCGACGTCACCCAGCAGGACCTCGGTCCGCTGACCTCCTCCAAGATCACCAAGGGCCGCACGTTCAAGGCCACCGAGACCGATGCCAAGGTCGCGGTCGTCGATGCCGCGTACGCCAAGGAGAAGGAGCTCGCGGTCGACAAGACCGTCACGATCTCCGGCACGAAGTACACGATCGTCGGCGTCTCGACGGCGGACAGCGGTGACGCCGCCGCCAACGTCTACGTCCCGCTGAAGCAGGCACAGACGCTCGCCGACTCCAAGGACAAGGTCACCACGGTCTACGTCAAGGCCGCCGACTCGCAGGCGATCGACACCGTCAAGGCCGCCATCCAGAAGAACATATCCGGCACGACGGTCACCACGTCCGCCGATCTCGCCGACACGGTCTCCGGTTCCCTCTCCACCGCCTCCGACCTCGCCTCCAGCGTCGGCAAGTGGCTCTCCATCGCCGTCCTGGTCGCCGCCTTCCTGGTCGCGGGCCTGCTCACCTCCTCGGCGGTCAGCCGCCGCGTACGGGAGTTCGGCACGCTCAAGGCGCTCGGCTGGAAGAGCGGACGCGTCACCCGTCAGGTCATCGGCGAGGCCCTCGTCAACGGCCTCATGGGCGGTGTCCTCGGCATCGCCGTCGGGCTCGCCGGCGCGTACGCCGTGACCGCCATCAGCCCCACCCTCACCGCCCAGCTCGGCTCCTCGGGCGGCGGCGGAGGCGGCATGGGCGGCGGTCCGATGGGCGGCGGCGGCCCCGGCCGCCAGACCGCGGCCAGGACCCTCGACATCGCCCTGACCGCCCCGGTATCCCTCACCACGATCCTGACCGCCGTCGCGCTGGCCGTGGCGGGAGGACTCGTCGCGGGTGCCTTCGGCGGCTGGCGGGCCTCCAGGCTGCGCCCTGCGGACGCCCTGCGTCGCGTCGCGTAACCCGCCCGCCCCATTCTCCGTACGTACAGCAGGAGTCCACACGTGTACCAGCTCAAGGGCGTCACCAAGCGCTACATGCGCGGCAAGAACCCCGTCGACGCACTCGCGGGCGTCGACCTGACCATCGAGGACGGCGGCAGGCTCGTCATCCAGGGGCCGACCGGCGGAGGCAAGTCCACGCTCCTGCAGATGCTCGGCGGACTGGACAGACCCACCTCCGGCTCCATCGAGCTCGACGGCGTCGACCTGGCGAAGCTGCCCGAGTCCAGGCTCACCAAGGTCCGGGCGGAGTCCATCGGCTTCGTCTTCCAGAGCTTCAACCTGATCCCGACGCTCACCGCCCAGGAGAACGTCGAGACCGCGCTCGTCCCGCTCGGCCTCGGCGCGAAGACCCGCCGGGAACGGGCCGCGGAGGCTCTGGAGTCCGTCGGCCTCGGCGACCGTCCCACCCATCTGCCGGGTGAGATGTCCGGCGGCCAGCAGCAGCGCGTCGCGATCGCCAGAGCTCTGGTGAAGCGGCCCAAGGTACTGCTCGCCGACGAACCCACGGGCAACCTCGACGAGTCCATGCGCGACGAGATCATGGAGCTGCTCGACGGGCTGTGGAAGGAGCACGGGCTGACCTTCGTGATGGTCACCCACGACAGTTCCCTCGCGCGCAAGGCGCCCCGGGTGGCGACCATCCGCAAGGGCAAGGTCACGGTGACGGAGAACGCGACGGCCTGAGGCCGGCGGGTACGCGGCGCTCCCGGCCGACGGGCGGGCGGGGGCGCCGCGTTACGCCGCATCGTGCGCGGCGACGGACGAACGGTAGGACCGCAGGTCCCTGCGCCTCACCTGGCGCAGCCCTGCCACGTCGTCGTCGGCCTCGCTTCCGGGCCGCGAACCTCCGGGCTGCCCGCTTCCCGGCTGCCCGCTTCCGGGCCCTGGGATTCCGGTCCGGCCGCCTGCTGTCCGGCTGCCTGCGGCCTGCCCGGCTCCGGCGCGGCCGGGGAGCGGGCGCAGCCAGTACCAGGGCTGCAGCGGGAGCCGGACCAGCCCGTACAGCCAGCGCCGGATCAGCCGCCCCAGCCCGGGCCGACGGGCGTCGGACAGCCCGATCACCCGTACCCCCATGATCAGTTTGCCCGCGCTGGCCCGGACGGCCGCGGTCAGCAGCACCTGGTTGACGAACGAGAGCGCGAGGGCGGGCAGGGCGGTCAGGACCACCGCCCGGCCCGTGTCGGCCGCCTGAACGTACGGCCGGGCCAGTAATCCGGCCGCCAGCAGGCAGAGATAGCCGTCGAGGGCGATCGCGAGGTACCGCCGCATGCCGTCGGCACCGGACGGAATGGAGGGCGGCGGCCGGAGCAGACCGTACGGGGGAGGGGGCGTCGCCCTGCCGTACGAGCCGGGTGGTCGCCGCAACGCCGGCTGTCTGTAAGGGCATTGGCTGTCTGCGGCGTTCCGGGTCCCCCGTGGCGGTGTCATGACGGCATCATGACCGATCGTCAGCTGAGGGGACCTTCTCCTGCACGCTCGACTTGCTGTGGATGTCCGGCGGGTATCCGCGGACCGCGGTCAGCAGCCGCCGCCCCTGGGTACCCGGTAACGGGAATCCAGCCGGTACACGCCACCCCGCGGCACCGTGAGCCGCGTCCATGCGCCGTCCCGCCCCACGCAGGCCCCACCGTCCGCCCGCAGCCAGGGCGAGTACGCGATCCGTACCCGCACCGACCCCGCCGACGGCATCCGCACCACCAGCGACGCCGCGTCCCCGCGCACCACCTCGCCCGGCGCCGACACCGGCCCGGCCGCCCCGCGGACCCGGTAGACCCGCCACCAGGTGTCCTGCCACACCGGGTCCAGCCAGTCCGCACCACGCCGGACGAGGGCCGCCTCCGCCTCGGCCGGGCTGTCCGGCGTACCGTTGTGCAGCACCACCAGGCCGACGCCCCACCGGTCGAGCCAGTCGCGGTACGCCGCCGGTGCCAGCGTCCTTCCGTAGAACAGCCGGCCGCGCTCCACGTCCAGCTGGCGGTTCCAGCCGCGCGCCATGGCGACGTGCGGGGCGAGCAGGGCCGCCTCCCGGTGGTTGCGGGCCGGGACGACCTCCACCCGGGTCCGGTCCGCGCCGAGCCCGTGCAGCGCGGTGACGACACCGTCGGTACGCGTGGCCCAGGCGGGCACGGTGTTGGAGACCTCCAGGTCGTCGTCGGTCTTGTCCACCACCCAGCCGGTGTTGACCACGAGCACCCCCGCGAGCACCACGGTCCCCACCTGTCGCACCGCCCCTGCCCGGCCCCGGGCGCCCGCGAGCAGCGCCGCGAGCAGGACGGGGGGCCCGGCGATCCCCACCAGCCGCTCCACATTCGTCCCGACCGGTGAGGCGACACAGAAGGTCAGTACGACTCCGGACGCGTACACCGCGGCCGCGAACCTGACCACCCGCCAGCCGTTCGTGCGCGGTGCGGCGAGCCACACGGCCGCGCACGTCCCGAGCGGTATCCACAACACATGTGTGTGCATGGGCTGTTCGCCCGCGAACGGAAACAGCACCGTCGTCGCCGCGACCACCGCGACCGGCGCGGCCAGCAGTGCCAGACCCCTGCGCCCCTGCCTGTCCAGTCCGTACGCCGCTCCCGCCACCACGAGGAACAGCCCCGCCACCGGACTTGCCGCCGTCGCCACGGCCGCACACCCCGCGGCGACGGCGGGTCGCCGGGTCACGTACACCAGCGCGGCCAGCCCGACCGCCACGCCCAGCGTGAACGTCGTGCGCCCGGAGGCGACGTTGCACCAGATCCCGAACGATCCCAGCACCGCGGGCGCCACCGGCCACCGCACCCCGCTCCGCGCGCACAGCCGCCCCAGTGCCCACGACCCGCAGAGTCCCGCTGCCACGGAGACCGTCCGAACTCCGAAGGCGGCCATCAGCGGCGGGGTGAGCACGCTGTAGCTGGCGGTGTGCATCCCGCCGTACCAGGAGAGGTTGTACGCCGACCAGGGATGGTGCTCCGCGAAGTCGGCCCACGCCAGCTGCGCCGCGAGATCCCCGCCGCCGGTGGACAGGACCGCGGCCCACACCACGTACAGCGGCACGACCACCAGCGTCGCCACGAGCGGCACCCGCCACATCGGGCGCCGGACAACCGCGGCCTCCGCACCCGGACTGCTGCGCGGGCGCGGGATCTTCGCGGACACGTCATCTGAAGTAGGCGTACGAACACGCTCGGTGATCCCCACGCCGCACACCCTATGACGAGGGGGATGCGGGCCCGGCCCCTCACACTCCTGCCCGGAAGGCTGTGAGCTTCGCCACCGTACGGGTCGGCTAACGGACCATCCTGGTCAATATGGACATGGTTTCGGGATTCTCCGGGGCCACGCTGGGACAATCGCCCGGTGCAACGGTCCTCCATCGACCGGTGGCGCTTCCAGGGACAGGGAGCGCCGTTGCGCACGAGCCCACCCATGGAAGGTCTTGATCAGATGCCGGCCACCTCTGGCTCCGTAAGCCCGCACACCGCCGCGACCCGCGTCATCGAGCCGCTCTACGCGGCTGTTCTGCGACGCAACCAGGGCGAGAAGGAGTTCCACCAGGCGGTACGCGAGGTCCTCGAAACCCTGGGCCCGGTGCTGGCGCAGCGGCCGGAGTTCGTCGACGCCCGGATCATCGAGCGGATCTGCGAGCCCGAGCGCCAGCTCATCTTCCGGGTGCCGTGGTCGGACGATTCCGGCGACATCCACGTCAACCGCGGTTTCCGCGTCGAGTTCTCCAGCTCGCTCGGCCCGTACAAGGGCGGACTGCGCTTCCACCCGTCGGTCAACCTCGGCATCGTGAAGTTCCTCGGCTTCGAGCAGATCTTCAAGAACGCCCTCACCGGCATGCCGATCGGCGGCGGCAAGGGCGGCGCGGACTTCGACCCGAAGGGCCGCTCCGACGCCGAGGTCATGCGCTTCTGCCAGTCCTTCATGACGGAACTCCACCGTCACCTGGGCGAGTACACCGACGTCCCCGCCGGAGACATCGGCGTGGGCGGCCGCGAGATCGGCTACCTCTTCGGCCAGTACAAGCGGATCACCAACCGCTTCGAGTCCGGCGTGCTCACCGGAAAGGGACTCGGCTGGGGCGGCGCCCAGGCCCGCACCGAAGCGACCGGCTACGGCTGTGTCCTGTTCACCGCCGAAATGCTCCGCAGCCGCGGCGAATCCCTCGACGGCCAGCGCATCGCCGTATCGGGTTCGGGGAACGTGGCCATCTACGCGATCGAGAAGGCCCAGCAGCTCGGCGCGACCGTGGTGACCTGCTCCGACTCGGGCGGCTACGTGGTGGACGAGAAGGGCATCGACCTCGCCCTCCTCAAGGAGGTCAAGGAGGCGGGCCGCGGCCGGGTCTCCGACTACGCGGAGCGCCGCGGCGAGCAGGCACGCTACGTCCCCGGTGCGGGGGTCTGGAATGTCCCCGTGGACGTCGCCCTGCCCTGCGCCACCCAGAACGAACTCGACGAGGCCGACGCGCTCGCCCTCGTACGCCACGGCGTGAAGGCCGTCGCGGAGGGCGCCAACATGCCCACCACCCCCGAGGCGGTCCGCGTCCTCCAGGAGGCCGGTGTCGCCTTCGCGCCCGGCAAGGCGGCCAACGCGGGCGGCGTGGCCACCAGCGCCCTGGAGATGCAGCAGAACGCCTCCCGCGACTCCTGGACCTTCGCCCACACGGAGGAGCGCCTCGCGGAGATCATGCGCCACATCCACGACTCCTGCTACACCACCGCCGAGCGCTACGGCAGCCCCGGCAACTACGTGGTGGGCGCGAACATCGCGGGCTTCGAACTGGTCGCGGACGCCATGCTCGCGCAGGGCCTGATCTGATCCGCCCGGCTCGGGGCGGAACGCGCCCCGAGCCGGCCCCGACGGGGCGGAGGTGTCGCCCTGCACGCTGCCCGCGTGCCGGGCGGACACCGCTGGGTGTCATCGCAACCGGCCGGTATCCGTTCCCGGTGCCGGGACGCGACGCCGGAAGTACTCCGCACAGCCCGTGTTCAGCACCAGCACCACCGCGAGGACCGCGGCCGCCACCGGATGCCCCGTCCCGTACACGGCTGCCGCCGCGCCGCCGAGCACCACCGTCTTCACTGCCAGGACCCCCGCGAGCGGCAGCCGGATCCGGGCGTGGGGCGCGGCGAACAGCCCCCACAGGGCGACGGCCGCCGCAGGTGTGCCCAGCCCCAGCAGCACCGATGCCACCCAGCCGTCCACGACCGTGAAGCCCCACCGGGCCAGGCAGCCGATCGCCACCAGTTCGAGGACGAAGGCGAGCACCTCGTTCGCGGCGAACCACGGGCGGCCGCGCAGGGCGTTGAGGTGGCTGTCGCCGGTGCCTGCCGTCATTCGGATCCGAACTCCCCTTCGGTGTGAAACCCCTTGTGCGGAAGAGTGCCACCCACTGACGCCACCTCAGAAGCCTTCGGTCGTACGCGCCCCGGACTGCTGCCCGGCCGGCGCGAGCAAGGAGGTCCGGGGCAGAGGTGGTGGGGCTGCACGGAGGGGGTTGTCGTGTCCGAAGGCGTCGGCCCGCAGAGCACCAACGGCACGTGAGGCGGACACGTCCAACCGGGACCCGTCGCACGACACCCGGCTTAGCCAACAGCAGATTCGCCCGGCGCGGAACGCTTCCACCTCCCGCGCCGGGCGCAGCGCTCCTAGGCTGGGGTGATGAGCAGCCACGCGCAGAACCGAGCCCGCGTCATCCCCCTGCGTCCCGTCCCCGCGACACCCGGCCCCGCCCCCGCCACCAGGGAGCCCCTCTGGCGGGATGTCGTCGGGGACGTCCTGCGCCGCGAGCGGCTCGCCCAGGGCCGGACGCTCAAGGATGTGGCCGAGGACGCCCGGATCTCGATGCCGTACCTCTCCGAGATCGAGCGCGGACGCAAGGAGGCGTCGTCGGAGGTCCTTGCGGCGGCTGCCCGTTCGCTCGGCCTCGGACTGGCCGATGTGCTGTCCCTGGCACAGGGTGAGCTCGGGCGCCGGAGCACGGCCTCCAGGATGTCCCCGGCCCGCGCTTCCATGGGCGAGGTGCGGCTGGCCGCCTGATCCGTGTCAGGCGGTGGCCAGGACCCGACGGCTGAGGACCTCGTCCGCGAGGCCGTACGCCACCGCCTCCTGCGCGGTGAAGATCCTGTCCCTGTCGGTGTCGGCCCGCAGGGTCGCGAGATCGTGGGGGGTGTGCCGGGCCAGGACCTCCTCGACCTGCGAGCGGATCCGCAGCATCTCCTCGGCGTGCAGCCGGAGGTCGGAGACAGTGCCCTGCTGTCCACCGCTGGCCGGCTGGCCCAGCAGCACACGGGAGTGCTCGAGGACGAACCGGCGGCCGGGATCGCCGCCGGCCAGGAGCACGGCCGCGGTCGAGGCTGCCTGGCCGACGCAGAACGTCGCGATGGGAGCCGAGACGAAGCTCATCGTGTCGTAGATCGCCATGAGCGAAGTGAAGGAGCCACCGGGTGAGTTGAGGTAGATCGCGATCTCGGTCCCGGGGCTCGACGACTCCAGGTGGAGCAGCTGGGCGATGACGACGTTGGCGACGCCGTCGTCGATCTCCGTACCGATGAAGATGATCCGTTCGGACAGGAGCCGGCTGAAGACGTCGTAGGACCGTTCCCCCTGCGGGGTGCGCTCGACGACGTTCGGAATCGTGTACTGGCTCATGTCAGAGTCCGATCCGTCGTCGCGAGCCGGCCGGGCGTACGTCGTCGAGCGACTCGACGACGTGATCGACCATGCCGTACGCCTTCGCCTGCCCGGCCGTGAACCACCGGTCCCGGTCGCCGTCCCGGGAGATCGTCTCCGCGGACTGTCCGGTGTGTGCCGCCGTGATCCGCTCCACGGCCTGCTTCGTGAATTCGAGGTTCTCGGCCTGGATCGCGATGTCGGAGGCGGTGCCGCCGATGCCGGCCGACGGCTGGTGCATCATGATCCGCGCGTTCGGCAGGGCGAACCGCTTGCCCTCGGTCCCGACGGTGAGCAGGAACTGCCCCATGGACGCGGCGAACCCCATGGCGAGGGTGGAGACGTCGTTCGGGATGAGCTGCATCGTGTCGTAGATGGCCAGCCCGGCCGTCACGGACCCGCCGGGACTGTTGATGTAGAGGCTGATGTCGGTGCGCGGGTCCTCGGCGGACAGGAGCAGCAGCTGCGCGCAGACCCGGTTCGCGGAGACCTCGTCCACCTGGGTGCCCAGGAACACGATCCGTTGGGCGAGGAGCTGCGCGGCGAGGTGGTCGTCGAACCGCGTCGGCGGTGTGTCCTCGTCGGCGGCGCGTGGACGGGTAGCGGAGTGGAGCATCGGACCTCCCGGTGGTGGGGGCGGCCGGAACAGCCGCGCTCCCTCCACTCTTGGCCCGGCGGGGCCGCCACGTCAGAAATCTCGGCCCACGGCAGATTCGCCGCGGGCAGAGCAGCCGCTACGGTGACGGCATGGACAGCAGCGGAGTCCGGATCGGCCTCGAACTGCTCGCGCCGGACAGCGAGTCGAGCACGCGGTGCACCTGGCACGGAGACGGTGCCAACCCCTGCCAGGAGCAGCCGGTGACGGGTGTGCTGGACCGGGGCGGCAACCGCTGGTCGGCGTGCGCGCAGGCCGCCGGGGCCGTGGCCGCCGACAGAGGCGTGCCCCTGCCGCCCGGCCTGGCCTGAGGCTGCCCGCTACGTCACTCGCCGGCGGTGGGGGCCGGGGCGATGCCCGTCGGGCAGGAGCGGCCCCAGTTCGTCTCGGAGGGGGACTCCAGCGTGGCGCCCGTACCGCCGATGCCGCAGTAGCCGTCCGGGTTCTTGTCCAGGTACTGCTGGTGGTACGCCTCCGCAGGCCACAGCGTGCGGCCCTCGGCGGGGAGGATCTCCGTGCTGATCCCGCCGAAGCCGGAGCCGGTGAGGACCTGCTGGTACGCCTCGCGGGACGCGGCCGCGCCCTCCGCCTGCTCGGCGGTGTGGGTGTAGATCGCCGAGCGGTACTGCGTGCCCACGTCGTTGCCCTGGCGGAAGCCCTGGGTCGGGTTGTGGGACTCCCAGAAGAGCTTCAGCAGCTCCGCGTAACCCACGACCGTCGGGTCGAAGACGACACGGACCGCTTCCGTGTGGCCCGTCAGGCCCGAGCAGACCTCTTCGTACGCCGGGTTCTCCGTGTAACCGCCCTGGTAGCCGACGAGGGTCGTCCAGACGCCCTCCGTCTGCCAGAACTTGCGCTCGGCACCCCAGAAGCAGCCCAGCGCGAAGTCGGCGACCTCCAGACCCTCCGGGTACGGGCCGGTCAGCGGGTTGCCGAGGACCGTGTGGCGGTCCGGGACCGTGAATTCGGGGACGGGACGCCCTCGCAGGGCCTCCTCGCGGGTGGGGAGCTGCGGGGTGCGGTGGTTCAGGAACATGCGGGGGGCTCCTCCGGGGTCGGTGTTCAGTGCGTACAACGCGCCGGGGGCGCCGTGGATTCCGGCGCCCCGCCACGGCGGACACGTCAGCCCCGGGCCGCCTTCACGACCTACGCCGCGCAGTGGTCGGGGGTGTCGGGACAGCGCTTCCTCGGGTTGCCGGAGTACGTCCACGGAGCGCTGCCGATGTAGCCGTCGATCGCACGGAACTGCTCGACCGCCGCCTCGTACCGGTCCTGCCGGTACAGCAGCCGGGCCAGCGGATGGCGGACCCGGACGATCCTGGGGTCCGGATGCGGACGGCGATCACGGCGCTGACGAGGAAGATTTTCAGGGCCACGCTCCCCGGGGTCCGTGTCACCGCCGCTCAGCCGGTGGCGGCGAGGACGGCCCGGAACCCCACGACCCCCGCTCGCACCCACAGCACCAAAACGGCACGAGCAACCCGACCATTGTGGGACACGCAGGGGAATTACCGCCGTGTCCCTGCGGCAACGGACTTCTGTGGCGCTCGCGCGACTACTGCGGCAGCGTCGCCGGGCTGCCGCCGTTCGCCTCGTACCCGGCGACGGCCAGCGCCCGGTACACCGTGTACTCGGCGGCCGGATCGGAGTCATGGACCCAGGGCAGCGCGCCCACGTGGCCGTCGATGTGGACGAGCTGGTTCATCGCCTCCGACCAGCGCTCCATGCGGACGAGGAAGAAGACCAGCAGGTGCCGGACGTGGGCGAGCACCGGGTCGTCGGCGCGGGCCGCGTGCACCGCGAACATCGCGCCCCCGACCGCCTTCGTCACGACGGTTCCGCGGTAGAAGCCCTGCACGAGATTGACCTCGGGCAGGTTCTCGTACAACGCGAACAGCGGCAGCGCGGCGAGCAGCGAGCCCTGTGGGGCGCGGGCGGCGGCGGCGGTGGCGAAGCGGTCGGCGAGCTCGGGCGAGCCGTGCCACTTCTCGCACCAGAAGTGCAGGGCGGCGATGTGCGCACCCATGTGGGCGGGGGCACGGTCGATGACCTTCGCCCACAGCTGGTCGAACTGCTCGGGGGAGTAGCCCAGGCCACGGGCGACCGCCAGTTCCACGATGTACGGGACGGGGTCGCCGGGCGCCAGCAGGGCCGCCTCGCCGCAGACCGTACGGGCCTCCTCCAGGATGATCCGGAAGTCGTCGGAGCCCACCGTGGCGGAGCGCCACGCCTGCTGCACCAGGAACTCGGCGTGCACCGCCGCGCCGCCCGCGTCCTTCGGGGCCTCGGCCCGCCATTTCCGCAGCCATGCCCCGCCCGCACCGGGCCGCTGGGCCAGCTCCAGCGAGGCCGCACCGGCGAACGCCTGCACCCGCTGCCAGCGGATCTCGCTCTCCTTGGGCGTGCCCGCAAGCAGCTGGGAGGCGGCCCGCCACTCCTGGGTACCCTGCACGACGTCCAGGACGTCGAGGAGGTCCTGGTCGGGGCCCGGCATCCGGATGTCCAGTTCCTCCTGGCGCACGAATCCGTAGTTCTCCGGATCGGCCGCGTCGGGGGAACCGGGCGCGACCTGCCGGATACCGCCACGACGGCGCAGCATGATCGGGCCGACGACCACGGCGAGCATGCACAGGGCGAGCAGGAACCACAGAATCTCCATGGGTCCATTGTCCCCGGACGGCGCAGCGGCCGGAAAGTGCCCTCTTGACGAACTACGCTCGGGCTTCATGAGCGACCAGCACAGCTTCGAGACCCTTGCGATCCACGCCGGCAACACGGCGGATCCCCTCACCGGCGCCGTGGTCCCGCCGATCTACCAGGTGTCCACGTACAAGCAGGACGGCGTCGGCGGGCTGCGCGGCGGCTACGAGTACAGCCGCAGCGCCAACCCCACCCGTACCGCACTGGAGGAGAACCTGGCGGCACTGGAGGGCGGCCGACGCGGGCTCGCCTTCGCGTCCGGCCTCGCCGCGGAGGACTGCCTTCTGCGTGCGCTGCTCACGCCCGGCGACCACGTGATCATCCCGAACGACGCCTACGGCGGAACGTTCCGGCTCTTCGCGAAGGTGGCCTCGCGCTGGGGCGTGGAGTTCTCGGTCGCCGACACCTCCGACGTGTCGGCGGTACGGGCGGCGATCACCGCCCGTACCAAGGCGATCTGGGTGGAGACCCCGTCCAACCCGCTGCTCGGCATCACGGACATCGAGGCCGTCGCCGGTGTGGCCCGGCAGGCCGGCGTGCGGCTGGTCGTCGACAACACCTTCGCCAGCCCCTACCTCCAGCAGCCGCTCGCACTCGGCGCGGACGTCGTCGTGCACTCGACCACCAAGTACATGGGCGGGCACTCCGACGTCGTCGGCGGCGCGCTCGTCGTCAGCGACGCCGAGCTGGGCGAGGAACTCGCCTACCACCAGAACGCGATGGGTGCCATCGCCGGGCCGTTCGACGCCTGGCTGGTGCTGCGCGGCATCAAGACCCTCGCGGTCCGCATGGACCGGCATGACGAGAACGCCACCAAGGTCGCCGATCTGCTGACCCGCCACCCCAAGGTGACCCAGGTCCTGTATCCGGGGCTGCCGGAGCACCCGGGCCACGAGATCGCCGCGAAGCAGATGAAGGCGTTCGGCGGGATGGTGTCCTTCCGCGTCACGGGCGGCGAGGAAGCGGCGGTCGAGGTCTGCAACCGCGCGAAGCTGTTCACGCTCGGTGAGTCGCTCGGCGGTGTCGAGTCGCTGCTGGAGCACCCGGGCCGCATGACGCACGCATCGGCCGCGGGCTCCCCGCTGGAGGTGCCCGCGGACCTGGTGCGCCTGTCCGTCGGCATCGAGAACGCCGACGACCTGCTGGCCGACCTCACGCAGGCGCTCGGCTAGGAAAACGCATCTCCGTCCGGCGGCCGTGACCACGTCCCGGCCGCCGGGCGGTTCCGCTTCCGCCGTCAGATTCCGCTGTCAGACAGCCACCTTCTCGTCCTCCAGCGAGGCCCGGATCTGCTCACGCAGCTCGGGGCTGTCCGTGTGCTCGTGGACGGAGACGGCGTGCTCGGCGGCGGCCCGCACGACTTCCTCCTCCTCGCCGGTGATGGCGAGAGAGCAGTTCGACACGCTCGGGTACTTGCGGCAGTCGGCGATCTTCCGTGTCATGACGGCCTCCTCGGGCTCGTACCTGCCGACTCTCCCAGGATAGATCCGGGCGAAAAGGGTGCCCAGCGGCCGTCATCGGCCGTCCTACGGTGTCGTCGGACCGAGGTGTCGTCGAACCAGGAAGAAGCGGTGCGCGCCGCCGGTCAGTTGTCCTGTACCGGGTGGTGCGCGGCCTGCCGCGCTGCCAGTGAGGCGTTGAACCGGGTGAGCAGGGCGCAGAACGTGTCGCGCTCCTCCTCGCTCCAGTCGTCGGTGACCTGGGACATCAGCTCACGGCGCGAGGCCCGGACCTCGTCCAGCCGCGCCTGGCCGCGCGGTGACAGCTGCAGCACGACCGCACGGCCGTCCTCCGGGTGCGAGGTGCGCTTGACCAGACCGGTGTCGACGAGCGGTGCGACCTGCCGGGTCACGGTCGAGGAGTCGATCCCCATGCCCGCGGCCAGTGCCTTGACGCCCATCGGGCCTTCCCGGTCGAGCCGGTTGAGCAGCAGGTAGGCGGCGCGGTCCATGGAGTTGCGGACCTGGCCGACACCGCCGAGGCGGGTCTGTTCGGCACGGCGGGCGAAGACGGCCACCTGGTGCTGGAGAGCATCGAGGAGGGGGTCGGTACCCGGGTGTCCGGGGGCGGCGCCCCCGGAAGGAGACGCAGCAGTCGTCATGTCCTGAGGGGGCATGGCCGGGGGCTCTCTTCGTGCGGTGTCGGATGGGTGGGGGACAGAGTACGCGGCCACGGGGCAACGTGTACCAGCGCTGCACAAACCTATGGACACCACCGCAGGCTGCCACGAGATGCGACGGCCGCGACCGCTCCGAGCTGCAAGACTTGCTGTCATGACCTTCTGGACGCCAGGCACCTTTCCTCCGCTGATCCTCGACGACATCCGTGGGGCGCAGAAGATGCTGTCCGGGGTGGCCAGAACGACAGGGATGGAGGGCAGCCGCCATCTGACGGCGCTGGTCGGCGCGCCGGTCCATTTCAAGTGCGAGAACCTTCAGCGCACCGGCTCGTTCAAACTGCGCGGCGCGTACGTACGGATCGCGGGCCTCAGCCCGGTGGAACGGGCGGCAGGAGTAGTGGCCGCAAGTGCCGGAAACCATGCGCAGGGTGTCGCACTCGCCTCTTCGCTGCTCGGCGTACGCTCGACGGTCTTCATGCCGCTCGGCGCCCCTCTGCCGAAGGTGGCGGCAACGCGCGAGTACGGGGCGGAGGTTCAGCTCCACGGGCATGTCGTCGACGAGACGCTCGCCGCGGCCGAGGCGTACGCGGAACGGACCGGGGCCGTCTTCATCCACCCCTTCGACCACCCGGACATCATCGCGGGCCAGGGCACCGTGGGCCTGGAGATCCTCGAACAGTGCCCCGAGGTCCGCACGATCGTCGTCGGCATCGGCGGTGGCGGTCTCGCCGCGGGCGTCGCCGTCGCCGTGAAGGCGCTGCGCCCGGACGTGAAAATCGTGGGCGTTCAGGCGGCGGGCGCGGCCAGTTACCCGCCGTCGCTGGCGGCCGGGCACCCGGTGGCGCTCGATTCGGTGCAGACCATGGCCGACGGCATCAAGGTGGGCCGCCCCGGCGACATTCCGTTCCGGCTCGTCCAGGAGCTGGTCGACGAGGTCCGTACGGTCTCCGAGGACGAGCTCTCCAGTGCGCTGTTGCTCTGCCTGGAACGGGCGAAGATGGTCGTCGAGCCGGCCGGGGCGAGCCCCGTGGCGGCGCTGCTGAGCGATCCGAAGTCGTTCCGCGGGCCGGTGGTCGCCGTGCTGTCGGGCGGCAACGTCGACCCGCTGCTGATGCAGCGCATCCTGACGCACGGCATGGCGGCGGCAGGACGCTATCTGAGCCTGCGGCTGCGGCTGACGGACCGGCCGGGGGCGCTGGCCGCGTTGCTCGCCACGCTGTCCGTGGCCGACGCCAACGTGCTCGACGTCAGCCATGTGCGGACCGATCCGAGGCTGGGGCTCACCGAGGTGGAAGTGGAACTGCACCTGGAGACCAAGGGCCCGGAGCACTGCGAGGAGGTCGCCGCCGCACTGCGGGAGGCGGGCTATCTCGTGATGAGCTGAGGGCTGGGGCGGGGTGCTGGGCTCGGTGACGGGCGCAGGGCGAAAACCTGTTGTGACTCACGATGTATCGCGATAGCGTGCACCGCCGAACAGTCCGCGGCTCCGGACACGGGGCCACCGGCAAATCTAGGATCTGTTTCAGGAAGTCACCGAAGCAACTGGGGGAGTCCCACATGCCAGGCGCCATTTACGCCGAAGGCCTGGTGAAGACCTTCGGCGAAGTACGAGCACTGGACGGCGTCGACCTAGACGTACCTGAAGGCACCGTCCTGGGCCTTCTGGGCCCCAACGGCGCCGGCAAGACCACCGCCGTGCGCGTGCTGACCACCCTGCTCCAGCCCGACAGCGGGAAGGCTGTCGTGGCGGGCATCGACGTGCTGAAGCACCCCAACGAGGTACGCCACTCGATCGGACTCTCGGGCCAGTTCGCCGCTGTCGACGAGTACCTCACCGGCCGCGAGAACCTGCAGATGGTCGGGCAGCTCTACCAGATGAGCGCACGCGACGCGAAGAAGCGGGCGGTGCAGCTCCTGGAGAAGTTCAACCTCGCCGACGCGGCCGACCGCACCGCGAAGACGTACTCCGGAGGCATGCGCCGCCGTCTCGACCTGGCGGCGGCGCTTGTCGTCTCCCCGCCCGTGATGTTCATGGACGAGCCCACCACCGGCCTCGACCCGCGCAACCGGCAGCAGCTCTGGGAGGTCATCCAGGAGCTCGTCGCCGGCGGTACGACACTGCTGCTGACCACGCAGTATCTGGAGGAGGCCGATCACCTCGCCCACGACATCTGCGTCATCGACCACGGCAAGGTCATCGCCCGCGGTACCTCCGACCAGCTGAAGGCCCGCACCGGCGGCGAGCGTGTCGAGGTCGTCGTGCACCAACGGGACCAGATCGAGCCCGCCCGATCGGTACTCGCCACCTACGGCAAGGGCGAGATCGCCTTCGCCGAACACACCCGCAAGCTGACCGTCCCGGTCACCGGCGGAGCCAAACTGCTCGCCGAAGTCATCCGCGACCTCGACGCCAACGGCGTGGAGATCGACGACATCGGCCTGCGCCGCCCCACCCTCGACGACGTCTTCATCTCGCTCACCGGCCACGCCGCCGAGCTGGAGAGGAACGAGGAGAGCGGATCGACACGCGCCGCAAAGAGCGGCAAGGAGGCCGGGCAGTGACTGCCACCACGGACACCCCCGAACTCGCGCCGATCAACCCGCGCGGCGGCATCAGCCAGTCGGTCGCCGACTCCCTCGTCGTCGCCAAGCGCAACCTCATCCGCATGGCCCGCATCCCGGAGATGGTCATCTTCGGGCTGATCCAGCCGATCATGTTCGTGGTGCTGTTCACCTACGTGTTCGGCGGCTCCATCAAGGTCGGCAGCACGATCTCGTCGGCGGACTACAAAGAATTCCTGATGGCCGGGATCTTCGCCCAGACCGTCACCTTCGCCACCGCCGGGGCCGGAGCGGGTATCGCGGACGACATGCACAAGGGGCTGATCGACCGCTTCAGGTCGCTGCCGATGGCCCGGGGCGCCGTCCTCACCGGACGCACCCTCGCCGACCTCGTGCAGACCGCGCTCACCCTCGTCGTGCTCGCCGGTGTCGCACTGATCATCGGCTGGCGGACCCACGAGAACATCGGCAAGGTGCTGCTGGGCTTCCTGCTGCTGCTCCTGCTCGGGTACGCGTTCTCCTGGATCGGCGCGCTGATCGGCCTCGTCGTACGTACACCGGAGGCGGCCACATCCGGCGGACTGATCTGGCTCTTCCCGCTGACGTTCATCTCGAACGCCTTCGTGGACGCCAACCAGATGCCGACCGTCCTGCGCCACATCGCGGAGTGGAACCCCTTCAGTGCCACGGTGCAGGCCTGCCGCGAGCTGTTCGGCAACCTGCCGCCGGGTTTCGTCACCCCGGACGCCTGGCCGATGCAGCACCCGATCCTCGCCTCGGTGCTCTGGTCGGTCCTGATCATCGTGGTGTTCCGCACCCTGGCGGTCCGCAGGTACCGCTCGGCCACAGCCTGACCTGCACCACGACGGAGCCCCGGCCGCTCATGCGGCCGGGGCTCTCTCATGACGGCTGCGGATCAGCCCGTGTACGGCTTCGCCGCGATGATCTTCACCGAGGCCTTCTTGCCGTTCGGCAACTCGTAGTCCGCTTCGTCGCCGATCCTCTTGCCGTTCACCCCGGTGCCGAGCGGCGACTGGGGGGAGTACGTCTCGATGTCCGCGCTCGCGTACTCGCGCGAGGCGAGCAGGAAGGTGACGGTGTCGTCCGGGTCGCCGTCGAAGGCGATCGTCACGACCATGCCGGGCTCGACCACGCCGTCGTCGGCAGGCGCCTCGCCGACCTTCGCGTGCTCCAGGAGCTGGGTGAGCTGGCGCACCCTGAGCTCCATCTTGCCCTGCTCCTCCTTGGCGGCGTGATATCCGCCGTTCTCCTTGAGGTCACCCTCCTCACGTGCTGCCGCGATCTTGACGGCGATCTCCGCGCGCGCGGGACCAGTGAGGCGCGCCAGCTCGGCCTTCAGCTGGTTGTGCGCCTCCTGCGTGAGCCAGGTGACGTTTTCGCTGGTCTGGGTCACAGGGTGCTCCTCGTCGGTGCTGGGAATACAAAGCATCGCCCTACCCCAAGCATGTGCTGCCACGGGTGGGCGAAACCACGAGCCTAACAATTCCACGCGAAAAGGGGGAGAAGGTAAACGGTCACACGCGCATCCGTGCAGGTGAGCGCCGGGGCGTGCGGATCAGACGCGGCGCGCGCCCAGCACTGCGATCAGCTGCCGGCGGTACACGCCATCAGTTCCACCGCGGTCGCCCTGGACGTGGTCCGCAGGGAGACGACCTCGTCGATCCGCTCGGAGCGCTCGTCGAAACGGAAGTCCTTGCGGGCCACCTCGCCGCCGTCCTCGCTCAGTGCGCGGACCGTGCAGTACCCGTCGGTGTCCCGGTCCTTGCGCACCTCGAGGTGCGCCTCGGCCCGGTCGTCCGAGACGATGTCGGACTTGATGAGCTCTGCGCTGATGTCCTGGCCCGCGACGTAGTCGTAGCCGAACCAGCCGATCATGCCGAGGAAGGCCACACCGAGCACCATGCCGACGATCTTGAGCTTGCGGTCCGCACGCTGATCCTCGGACCGGCCGTAGCGCCCGTCGGGCAAGGCCTCGCGCACCGCTGCCATGATCGTTCCTCCCGTACAGGGGATCGAGGAATTTTCCACCCCCCGGGTCAGTCACTATAGAAGCCGACCATCGCGACCAATCACTGAGGACCGAGTCTTGACCGAGCAGCTGAGACTGATGGCCGTTCACGCCCACCCCGACGACGAGTCGAGCAAGGGCGCGGCCACCATGGCCAAGTACGTGTCCGAGGGGGTGGACGTCCTGGTCGTCACCTGCACAGGGGGCGAGCGGGGATCCATCCTCAACCCGAAACTCCAGGGGGACGCGTACATCGAGGCGAACATCCACGAGGTGCGCCAGAAGGAGATGGACGAGGCCCGCGAGATCCTGGGCATCGACCAGCAGTGGCTCGGCTTCGTCGACTCGGGCCTGCCCGAGGGCGACCCGCTGCCGCCGCTGCCCGAGGGCTGCTTCGCGCTGGAGGACGACGAGACGGCGGCGGGCCGCCTGGTCGCGAAGATCCGTGCGTTCCGGCCGCAGGTCATCACCACGTACGACGAGAACGGCGGGTACCCGCACCCCGACCACATCAAGACCCACACCATCTCGATGATCGCCTTCGAGGGTGCGGCGGACGCCGAGAGGTTCCCCGAGGCGGAGTTCGGGCCGGTCTGGAAGCCGCAGAAGCTCTACTACAACCAGGGCTTCAACCGGCCGCGCACGGTCGCTCTCCACGAGGCGCTGCTCGCTCGTGGGCTGGAGTCCCCGTACGGCGACTGGCTGGAGCGCTGGAAGGAGTTCCAGCGCGAGGAGCGCACGCTGACCACGTTCGTCCCGTGCGACGAGTTCTTCGAGATCCGCGACAAGGCGCTGATCGCGCACGCGACGCAGATCGATCCGGACGGCGGCTGGTTCCGGGTCCCGATGGACGTCCAGCGGGAGGTCTGGCCGACGGAGGAGTACGAGCTGGCCAAGTCTCTCGTCGATACGTCCCTCCCCGAGAGCGACCTCTTCGCGGGCATCCGCGACAATGCCTGATATGTACGCGACCCAGGCACTGAACCAGCTCGTCCCTCTGGCCAAGGAGGTCGACGACAACAAGGTGACCCCCGGCGTCCTCGGCTTCCTCGTCTTCGCGGCGCTCGCCGTGGGTGTGTGGCTGCTGATGAAGTCGATGAACCGCCACATGGGCAGGATCGACTTCGAGGAGGCGCCGGAGCCCGCGTCCGAGAAGACGACGACGTCGGCGGCGGCCCCCGGCAAGAAGTAGGCGCGCGCCCCGTCCCGGGGTGCGGGGCTTTGTCCTCAATCGCCGGACGGGCTCGGGCGGCCCGGTCCGCGGGGTGCGCCCTGCGCGGTGGGTGGTGGGCGGTGCCCCTCCGGAGTGTCTCCTCGGGACCGGCGTGGCACCCGGGTACGCAGCCGACCCCGGTCCTACGCCAGTCCCTGCGGGGACCCTCCTGCACGGCCCCACCCATGTCTCACCGGCGCCTGCCGCCCGGTGGTCGAGGGCGCACGACGGCCGGTCCGGGGCCGTGCAGGAGGGTCCCCGCAGGGCGACGAACAAAGAGCAGGGCCCCGCCGCGTGGAGCGCGCACGTTCGTTGCCCGAGGAGACACTCCGGAGGGGCCCCGGGCCACCACCCACGCACGGAGTGCACCCCGCGGACCGGGCCCACGATCAAGCCCGCCCGGCGATTGAGGGCAACAGCCCCCGCCCCTTACGGCCGCACCCCCACCGGCACCCCCATGACCTCCCGCGCGTGCCGGGACGGGGTCAGCCCCAGGCGCCACGCCTGCCAGCCGTCGTCCAGGTCCACGCCACGGTTCAGGACGACCGTGAACGCCTCCGCGCAGTCCTCCAGCTTGCCGTCCCGCAGCGGATGGGCGGCCCGGAGCAGGTCCGCGAGCTCCTGCTGGGCCACGGCGGTACCCACCTCGCTGCCCCCCGGCGACGCGTACGGCAGCAACGTGCACCGCAGGAACGCGGCCCAGTCCCCGCCCCTGACGTCCCCGTACGAGGCGAACAGGGCGATCGCCTCGTCGCACAGCTCCAGGGCCTGCGCCGTGCGGTTGTTGCCGCCGTCGACCAGGGCCAGCTCCAGGCAGGTCCAGGCCTCACCGTGTGCCACCCCGATGCGCCGGAAGTCGGCCCGCGCGTCCACGAGGAGCTGCCGGGCGAAACCGGAGTTGCGCAGGTTCCCCGTCTGCGCGGCCCGCTGGTCGCGGGTGACCCGGCCCGAGTGGTGCCGGGCGCACGCCAGGCCGTAGACGTCCCTCATCCGGGAGAACATCGTGCGGGACCGCTCCAGCTCCCGTACCGCCTGATCGGTGTCGCCGTCCTCCTCCAGGGCCTGCCCCAGGTAGTACCGCGTCCATGCTTCGCCCCGCGCGTCCTCGTTGTCCCGGTGCCGGTCCAGGGCCCCTCGCAGCTGCTCCACCGCGGGTGCGGGGTCGCCGTCCAGCAGCCGGGCGCGGGCCAGCTGGGTCAGGGCCCAGGCCTCCCCGCGCTCGTCCCGGGTGCGGCCGTACAGGTCCAGCGCGGTGGACAGCTCCTCCTCGGCCCGCGCCACCTCGCCCATGCGCAGGCAGACCTGGCCGAGCTGGAAGTGCGACCAGGCCTCACCGTGCAGCGACTCGCCCTCCCGGTGCAAGGTGAGCGCGGTGTCGAGCAGGGTCAGGGCCTCGGCCAGATTGGCCCGGTCGCGCTCGACGGCCGCCAGGGCGTGCAGGGACCAGGCCCGGTCCTCGGCCTGCTCCGGGGACGCCTGCAGTGCGAGCGCCTCCCGCAGCCGCGCCGAGGCCTCCGTCAGATTGCCCTGGTGGTGCAGGGTGATGCCGAGCGAGCAGAGCGCGAGCGCCGCACCCGCGTCGTTCTGCGCCTCGCGGTACAGGCCGACGACGGAGGACAGCGTGGTGCGGGCCTTGTCGAGCTCACCGAGCTGGCGGGCCGCGATGCCCGTACGCCACTGGACCGACCGCTCCAGCAGCCCCTGGTCGATGGCCTGTGTCAGTTCGCTGATCTCACCGAGCCGGTAGAGGTCGCCGCGCAGCAGGCAGTAGTCGCACAGGGCGCCCAGCAGGTGGAGCACGGCCCCCTGGTCGACGCCCTCGGCGTGCCGCAGGGCCGAGGTGATGAAGCTCGACTCGTCGTCCAGCCAGCGCAGGGCGGCGTCCAGCGAGCTGAAGCCGTGCGAGCCGAACTGCCCGGCGCGGGTGGACATCTTGCCGTCCACCATGCGGATCACCGCGTCGGCCAGCTCCGCGTAGTTCTGGATGAGGCGTTCCTGCGCGGCGGTACGGTCCGCCGCCGCCTCCTCGTCGAGCAGCCGGGCCAGGGCGAAGTCCCGTACGAGGTCGTGCAGCCGGTAGCGCGAGCCTCGTACATGGGTGAGGAGCCCGGCCCGGGACAGGGTTTCCAGCAGCCGTGCGGCCTCCTGCTCCTCGGTGGACAGCAGGGAAGCGGCAGCCGCCGTGCCGAGGCTGGCGCGCCCGGCCAGGGCGAGGCGCCGCAGCAGCCGCCGGGCCTGCTCGGGCTGGTCGGTGTAGCGCAGCCACAGGGCCCGTTCGACGGGTGCGACCGGACCGTACGCGCCGAGGTCGGCGGCGAGGGCGCTGCGGGTACGTGCGCCGAGCGAGGAGCCCGCGACGCGCAGGGCGAGCGGCAGCCCGCCGCACAGCTCGACGACGGAGTCGGTGGACGGGTAGTCGTACGGCCCGTCCTCCTCGTCCTCGGCCGACTCCCGCAGCAGCTCCTCGGCGCCCGCCGCGTCCAGTGCGCCGACCGGCAGCTGGTGCACCCAGGCCGGGATGGACGCGGGCAGTTCGAGCGGCTCGCGCGTGGTGACGAGCACGAGGCTGTCGGAGCGCTCCGGCAGCAGCGTGCGGACCTGGGCGGCGTCGGTGGCGTCGTCGAGGACGATCGTGACAGGTGTGCCGGTGAGGTGCTGGTGGTAGAGCTCGCTCAGGCGCCGTACGTGCTGCTCGGCGGAGGACCTCTCCCGGAAGAGGAGCTGCTCGCGCGGCGCGCCCAGCCGGTTGAGCAGGTGCAGCAGGGCGTCCCGGGTCGGCAGCGGGGTCTCCCCGGAGACATTGCCGCGAAGATCGACCACGCACGCACCCCGGAACTGGTCCTTGAGCGCGTGGGCGGCCCGCACAGCGAGGGTGGTGCGCCCGGCACCCGGGGTGCCGTGCAGGACGACGACGGTCGGCTTGGTCTCCGTGGAGGCACGGGCGGCGTGCACCCACTGGGCGATCTGCGCCAGTTCGCCGCGGCGCCCCGCGAACGTGCCGTCGGCTGCGGGCAGATGACCGAAGGACTGTTCGAGAAGTGACCGGGTGCGGGCGGCTGCGCTGCGGTCCCCACCGCGCAGCTGCGGCACCACGGAGGCGGCTGCCTTCTTCTTGGGAGCGCGGGAGGAGGCGGTCAGCATGCGCTGCTGGTCGAGGAACGGGCGGATGCCCCGTACCTCCAGCGCCGTCAGCCACTGCAGCCGCAGCTGTTCGGGGCCGCCGGGCTGGCTCAGTGCGCCCGCTCTGCGATGTGCGGCGGGCCAGTGCGACGCGGTGACCCGGGCGACGGTCGCGGTGGCTCCGGCGACGGCGACGACGGCGCCCGCCCCGAGGGCGAGACCGGCCGCGGTGCCGAGCGCGAGGTCCGCGCCGAAGGCGGCGACGGAGGCAACACCTGTCACCACCAGGGGTGTTCCCAGTGTGGCTCTGCTGAACCGCTTCGACAGCGGCTTCTGCCCCGCCTCCGCGATGTCGAGCGCGTGTGTGTACGCCGCGTACTCCTCGGCCGCACCGGCGGCCATCGTGTCGAGCGCGCCCCGCGCACGCACCATGAGCGCGCCGGAGTCGGTCCGTCCGCCGGTCCGCCGCGCTTCGTCCTCCACGGCGCGTACCAACAGGCGTTCGGCTTCCGCCCGATGGCTGTCCCGCATGCGTCCCCCTAGGTTCCAGCGACTGCAGATCAACCAGCCGTCATGGGCACCCAGTGTCCTGCGTACGGCGCGTCAGCGCGAGAGAGCGAGGCGATCAACCGGTAAGGGAGCCGGGTGCGCAAGGATTGGGGCATGGCCAACCGACTTGCGCAGACCACCTCCCCGTACCTCCTCCAGCACGCCGACAATCCCGTCGACTGGTGGCCGTGGTCGCCCGAGGCGTTCGAGGAGGCGAGCAGGCGAGGCGTTCCGGTGCTGCTCAGCGTCGGATACGCCAGCTGTCACTGGTGCCATGTGATGGCGCACGAGTCCTTCGAGGACGCGTCGGTGGCGGATTATCTGAACGCGCACTTCGTGCCGGTGAAGGTCGACCGCGAGGAACGGCCCGACGTCGACGCCGTGTACATGGAGGCCGTGCAGGCCGCGACCGGCCAGGGCGGCTGGCCGATGACCGTGTTCCTGACCGCCGAGGCCGAACCCTTCTACTTCGGCACGTACTTCCCGCCGGAGCCCCGCCACGGCAGTCCGTCCTTCCACCAGGTGCTCGAAGGGGTCGTGGCCGCGTGGACCGACCGCCGGGACGAGGTCGCGGAGGTGGCCGGGCGCATCGTCCGGGACCTCGCCGGCCGCTCCCTGTCGCACGGCGGGGAGGGCGTGCCCGGCGAGCAGGAGCTGGCCCAGGCGCTGCTCGGGCTGACCCGGGAGTACGACGAGAAGCACGCCGGCTTCGGCGGCGCGCCCAAATTCCCGCCGTCCATGGTCATCGAGTTCCTGCTGCGCCACCATGCCCGTACGGGGGCCGAGGGCGCCCTGCAGATGGCCGAGGACACCTGCGCGGTCATGGCGCGCGGCGGGATCTACGACCAGCTCGGCGGCGGCTTCGCCCGCTACTCGGTGGACCGGGAGTGGGTCGTACCGCACTTCGAGAAGATGCTGTACGACAACGCGCTGCTGTGCCGCGTGTACGCCCACCTGTGGCGCGCCACAGGCTCGGACCTGGCCCGCAGGGTGGCCCTGGAGACCGCCGACTTCATGGTGCGCGAGCTGAGGACGGCGGAGGGTGGTTTCGCCTCCGCGCTGGACGCCGACAGCGAGGACGCGCACGGGCGGCATGTCGAGGGCGCGTTCTACGTCTGGACACCCACGCAGCTGCGCGAGGTGCTGGGCGAGGCGGATACCGTCTTCGCCGCACAGCACTTCGGGGTCACCGAGGAGGGCACCTTCGAGGAGGGTGCCTCCGTCCTGCAGCTGCCGCCGACCGCGGCGCCGGAGGACGGGGGGAGGGTCGCCGATGTGCGGGCCCGGCTGATGGCGGCGCGTGAGCTGCGGGTGCGGCCGGAACGCGACGACAAGATCGTCGCCGCCTGGAACGGGCTGGCGATCGCGGCGCTCGCCGAGACCGGTGCGTACTTCGGCCGGCCGGATCTGGTCGACCGGGCCACGGAGGCCGCCGACCTGCTCGTACGGGTCCACATGGGCCCCGTCGCCCGCCTCTGCCGTACGTCGAAGGACGGCCGCGCGGGGGACAACGCCGGGGTCCTGGAGGACTACGGCGATGTCGCGGAGGGCTTCCTGGCGCTCGCCTCCGTCACGGGCGAGGGCGTCTGGCTGGAGTTCGCGGGCTTTCTGCTGGACATCGTCCTGGAGCGGTTCACGGGCGAGAACGGGCAGCTGTACGACACCGCCGACGACGCGGAGCAGCTGATCCGCCGCCCGCAGGACCCCACCGACAGCGCGACTCCGGCCGGCTGGACCGCGGCCGCGGGAGCGCTGCTCTCGTACGCGGCGCACACCGGCTCCGAGGCGCACCGTACGGCGGCCGAGGGTGCGCTCGGGGTCGTGAAGGCGCTCGGGCCGAAGGCCCCCCGGTTCATCGGCTGGGGGCTCGCCGTCGCCGAGGCGCTGCTGGACGGGCCGCGCGAGGTGGCGGTCGCCGGGCCGGTCGGCGGAGAGCTGCACCGGACCGCGCTGCTGGGCAGGGCGCCGGGTGCGGTCGTCGCGGCGGGCGAGGTCGCCGACGCCGGTACGGAGTTCCCGCTGCTGGTGGACCGGCCGCTGGTGGGCGGGGTGCCCACCGCGTACGTGTGCCGGCACTTCGTCTGCGACGCGCCGACGACGGACGCGGCGGAGCTGGCCGGGAAGCTGGGCGGCTGACGCCGGCGGGACTGCTCAGCCGTGCTGGTGGGCGACGAGTGAGATGCCGACGTAGTGGACGATGAACGCGGCCAGCGTCAGTGAGTGGAACACCTCGTGGAAGCCGAACCAGCGCGGCGAGGGGTTCGGCCGCTTGAGGCCGTAGATGACGCCGCCCGCGCTGTAGAGCAGCCCGCCGACGACGACGAGGACGAGGACCGCGACGCCACCGGTGCGCATGAAGTCGGGCAGGAAGAACACCGCGGCCCAGCCCATGGCGATGTAGCAGGGGGTGTAGAGCCAGCGCGGTGCGCCGACCCAGAACACCCGGAAGGCGATGCCGGCCGCCGCGGCCCCCCACACCGCCCACAGGAGCGGCTGCCCGGTGGAATCGGGCAGCAGGAGCAGGGTCAGCGGGGTGTAGGTGCCCGCGATGATCAGGAAGATGTTGGCGTGGTCGAGCCTGCGCAGCACGGCTTCGCCGACCGGGCCCCACGTGCCTCGGTGGTAGACGGCGCTCACGCCGAACAGCAGGCAGGCACTCGCGATGTAGATCGCGCAGGCGACCCGCGCGCGCGTGCTCCCGGCCATGGCGATCAGGGCGATACCCGCGATGACCACCGCAGGGAACATTCCGGCGTGCAGCCAGCCGCGCATCCGTGGCTTCTCGGGGACGGGGTCATCGAGAACGACGGGTCCGGACGCGGGGGCGGCAGAAGTCATGTCCGCATGCTACCTACGCAACCGTAGGTAACGAATCCGAGTGGCGATGCTCACGTGGGCGGCCCTCTGGACATATGGGCGCGATGGTCGGATGATCAAATGAGTGCGGTCGGCACCGGATGAGCGCCAGGGGAAATCGAAGGGGTAAGCATCCGGGTCGCAGCCCCCACGGGGCACCTTCAACAGACACCCTCGACAAGGAGCGATCGTGGCGCGCGACATCGCGGCTCCCCTCACTGTTCCCACCCAGCACCAGGAGCTCGTCTCCTGGGTAGACGAGATCGCAGCCCTCACCGAGCCGGACCGTGTGGTCTGGTGCGACGGCTCCGAGGCCGAGTACGAACGTCTGTGCGAGGAGCTCGTCGCCAAGGGCACCTTCACGAAACTGGACCCGGTCAAGCGTCCGAACTCGTACTACGCCGCGTCCGACCCGAGCGATGTCGCCCGCGTCGAGGACCGCACGTTCATCTGCTCCGAGAAGGAGCAGGACGCGGGCCCGACGAACCACTGGAAGGCGCCCGCCGAGATGCGGGACATCTTCACCGGTGAGAAGGGCGTCTTCCGCGGCTCCATGCGCGGGCGCACGATGTACGTCGTCCCGTTCTGCATGGGCCCCGTCGGCTCGCCGCTCTCCGCCATCGGCGTCGAGATCACCGACTCCGCCTACGTCGCCGTCTCGATGCGCACCATGACGCGCATGGGCCAGGCGGTCCTCGACGAGCTCGGCACCGACGGCTTCTTCGTCAAGGCCGTCCACACGCTGGGCGCGCCGCTGGAGGAGGGCCAGGAGGACGTTCCGTGGCCGTGCAACTCCACCAAGTACATCTCGCACTTCCCCGAGGACCGCGAGATCTGGTCGTACGGCTCCGGCTACGGCGGCAACGCCCTGCTGGGCAAGAAGTGCTACGCGCTGCGCATCGCGTCCGTCATGGCGCGTGACGAGGGCTGGCTCGCCGAGCACATGCTGATCCTCAAGCTCACGCCGCCGGGCGGCGAGAGCAAGTACGTCGCCGCCGCCTTCCCGAGTGCCTGCGGCAAGACCAACCTCGCCATGCTGGAGCCCACGATCTCCGGCTGGACCGTCGAGACCATCGGCGACGACATCGCCTGGATGCGGTTCGGCGAGGACGGCCAGCTGTACGCGATCAACCCTGAGGCCGGCTTCTTCGGTGTCGCGCCCGGCACCGGCGAGCACACCAACGCCAACGCCATGAAGACCATGTGGGGCAACTCCGTCTTCACCAACGTCGCGCTCACCGACGACGGCGACGTGTGGTGGGAGGGTATGACCGAGGAGCTTCCCGCGCACCTCACGGACTGGAAGGGCAACGACTGGACCCCCGAGTCCGGTACGCCTGCCGCCCACCCGAACGCCCGCTTCACCGTGCCGGCCGGGCAGTGCCCGATCATCGCGCCCGAGTGGGAGGACCCGAAGGGTGTGCCGATCTCGGCCATCCTCTTCGGCGGCCGCCGCGCCTCCGCCGTCCCGCTGGTCACCGAGTCCTTCACCTGGCAGCACGGTGTCTTCCTCGGAGCCAACGTGGCCTCCGAGAAGACCGCCGCCGCCGAGGGCAAGGTCGGCGAGCTGCGCCGCGACCCGTTCGCCATGCTGCCGTTCTGCGGCTACAACATGGGCGACTACATGAATCACTGGGTCAAGGTCGGCGCGGACAAGGACCAGGCCAAGCTCCCGAAGATCTACTACGTGAACTGGTTCCGCAAGAACGAGGCGGGCAAGTTCGTGTGGCCCGGTTTCGGCGAGAACAGCCGTGTCCTGAAGTGGATCGTCGAGCGCCTGGAGGGCAAGGCCGAGGGCGTCGAGACCCCGATCGGCATCCTGCCGGCCAAGGGCTCCCTGGACACCGAGGGCCTGGACCTCTCCGAGTCCGATCTGGACTTCCTGCTCAACGTCGACAAGGAGGTCTGGCGCGAAGAGGCCGCGCTGGTCCCCGAGCACCTCAACACCTTCGGCGACCACACGCCGACGGAGCTGTGGGACGAGTACCGGGCGCTGGTGCAGCGCCTGGGCTGATCGCCCCCTCGATCCCCGCGGCCGGGCTCCCGACATCCGCCCTGACCTGTGGGGTCAACCGCCCGCCGCGGTAGGGACGTGCACGAACACGCCCCAGGCCCCCGGAGCCCCCTCATGGCTCCGGGGGTCGTCCCTTTTCCATAGGAACACCCGCGTATCGCCAACTCCTTGCGCACATTCTCTTCACAACAGTTGCATGGCCCTCACGGGGCGCCCGCGGGGAGCTGCGGGCGCCGACAACCCTGTGGGGGGACGCAGTTGAACAGGTCAGGGCAGAAAAGACGCAGCATCGCGACACCGGTCGCGCTCGCACTCGCCGGTGCGGGTCTGACGGTGCTCGCGGCACCCGCCGCCCAGGCGGCCGACGACGATGTGGCCAAGCTGCCCATCTCGTCCTTCTCCTCGATGGTCGTCGACTCCGAGCACGAGCGCGTCTACGTGAGTGACGACACCCGCTCGCTGAACACGAAGTCGTCGGTGCTCGTCTACAACTTCCAGGGCCAGCAGGTCGCCACACTGACGAGTACGAGCGGCGCCGTCGGCGGCATGGCGCTCTCCGCGGACGGCGCCAAGCTCTTCGTGTCCGAGATGGGCCGGATCGCGGCGTACGACACCGAGACGTACGCGAAGACCACCCACACCTCCACCGTCTACTGGGGGGAGTGCGGACGTCAGGTCGCCTACTCGGGCGGCAAGGTGTGGCACACCGAGACGCCGACCGCCAGTGGGTGCGACCAGTACCGGAGCTACCTTTACGGCAGCACCCTCGGCTCACCCACCGCGACGGGCTGGGAGGGCACCGGGAAGCTGTACTTCGCCACGGCGCCCCAGGCGCCCGGCACTCTGGTCATGGGCCAGACGCGGAGCACGGCCGGACCCGACCCCTACCTGACCACCTTCGACAGCACCGGAGACACTCTCGTCCGCGGACCGCAGCGCCGCTTCGCGGACGCCGCCGGTGCGGGCGGACTCGACCTCAAGGACCTCGCGCTCTCGCCGGACGGCAACCGGGTCGCGGTCGCCGACGCGGCGTACGGCACCCGGCTGCTCGACGCCGCCGACCTGTCCGACGCCCCCACGCCCTACCGGTCGCTGCCGGAGGGGGCGACAGCGGCCGCCGTGGCGTTCAGCGGCGACGGAGAGTACATCGCGCGGGGCGCCACCGCGTCCGGTTCCGTGCCCGACCTGCTGATCCAGAAGGCGGACCCGGAGGAGGGCACCACGGCGTCCGAGTTCGCCTTCGAGGGCGAACTCGACGGCGCCCGGATCGCCCCGCGCGGTCTCGGGTGGTCGAAGGACGGCTCCCGGCTCTTCGCCGTGACCACCGACACCTCGGGCACCTCCTACTGGCTGCACGTGATCCAGCCGCCCGCGGCCCAGTACGACTCCCGCTTCACGGGCGCCCTCTCCACCACACCGGGCCAGGCGGTCGTGGGTGAACCCCTGGGAATCCGGGGGCGGCTGGAGCTCGACGGGCCCGCCCCGGCCGAGCCGGTGAAGGTTGCGGCCGTGCGCCACGACGCGAACGGCGACCGCAAGCTGGCGGCCGTGGAGGTGGACGCCGACGGCTCGTTCACGGTCCTCGACGTCCCCTCGCTGGTCGGAGACGCCACGTACACGCTCTCGTTCCTGGGTGATGTGACCCACCGCCCGGCCGAGGACGTCACCCTCGCCGTCACTGTGGACAGGGCGCCGACGGCGATCACGCTCACCGCCCCGGCGGAGGGGAAGAAGAACCAGAGCCTGGAGATCACCGGCACCCTCACCGGCCAGGGCAGGGCGCTTCCCGCGGGCATCACCCTGTCCGTGCAGCGCACCGACAAGCGGGGCACCGGCACACTGACCTCGGCGGCGGTCGCGGCCGACGGCACCTTCCGGATCAACGACCTGCCCTCCGCGCGGGGCGAGGTCGTCTACACCGTCGCCTACGCGGGCGACGACCTGCACAGCGCCTCGACAGCCTCTGTGACGGTACGCATCCGCGCCGCCTAGCCCTCCCGGCCGCCGGCCCCGTACGCGTGAGGCCCCGGAACCCAGTGGTTCCGGGGCCTCACGCCGCCCGTGCGTCGGACTGCGCGGTGGCCGGCCATCCCGGGGAGATCAGCCGTCGCCCGGCGAAGAACTCCTTACGCAAGGTCAGGCGCAGGTTCACGGAAGTGGCACCCGGTCCACGCGTCTTCGCGACCCGTGGACCGGGGCCGTCAGAGGGCGCCGACCAGCTCGGGCGGCGCGGTGGAGTCCGACGCGGTGGTGGTGGTGGAGTCCGTCGCCGTGGCCGACTGCTTCGCCGTGGCGGAGTGCGGCATCGCGGCGGTGTGCGCGTCCATCCGCTCGGCCGAGAGGATCGCCACGGCCGTGTCGGCGCGGGACGCGGCAACCACCAGGGCGCGGCCCGCGAGGGCGTGGGCGCGGCGGTGGAGAGCGGCCGCGGGCGCGTCGCTCAGGCCGGCGTATCGGGTGGGCGGTGTCCCGCGGAGCCGGGCCACCTGCTCGGCGATGCGGTCGCCCGCGGTGCCCAGCCCCAGCTCGTCGGTGACGGCGAGGAGTGCGGCCAGATGGCCTGCGAGCTGGATGTCCAGCTCTTCCTCACGGGTGCGGTGCGGAAAATCGGCGTCGTCGGCCGGTGTGTGGACCGATTTGGTGCGGATCGGCTCGTACATGGATGGCCTCCTGGTGTTGCTGTAAGGCCATCCTAGCTTGGATTCAGTCTAAAGTTGTGGGCAATCCGGAGAGTGGGCCGGCCGCAAGGTCCCGTACCCGGTCTCAGGGCTGGCTGTAGCCGTCCAGGAAGTTCCCGATCCGGGTCATGGCGTCGGTCAGGTCCTTGGTCGACGGCAGGGTGACGACCCGGAAGTGATCGGGTTCCGGCCAGTTGAACCCCGTGCCCTGCACCACCATGATCTTCTCGGCCCGCAGCAGGTCGAGCACCATCTGCCGGTCGTCCTTGATCTTGAAGACCTTGGGGTCGAGCTTCGGGAAGAGGTACAGGGCCCCCTTCGGCTTCACGCAGGTCACGCCGGGAATCTGCGTCAGCAGGTCGTACGCGGTGTCCCGCTGCTCCAGGATCCGTCCGCCCGGCAGCACCAGTTCGTTGATCGACTGCCGTCCGCCGAGCGCGGTGGCCACCGCGTGCTGGGCCGGCATATTGGCGCAGAGCCGCATATTGGCCAGGATCGTGAGCCCCTCGATGTACGAGGTGGCGTGCGCCTTCGGGCCGCAGACCGCCATCCAGCCGGAGCGGTAGCCGGCGATCCGGTAGTTCTTGGAGAGCCCGTTGAAGGTGAGCACCATCAGATCGGGGGCGATGGCGGCGGTCGGGGTGTGGGTCGCGCCGTCGTACAGGATCCGGTCGTAGATCTCGTCGGAGCAGACGACGAGGTTGTGGCGGCGGGCGATCTCGGTCAGCCCGCGCAGCATCTCGTCGTCGTAGACCGCACCCGTCGGATTGTTCGGGTTGATGATCACCATGGCCTTGGTGCGGTCGGTGATCTTCCGCTCGATGTCGGCGAGGTCGGGCATCCAGTCGGCCTGCTCGTCGCACCGGTAGTGCACGGCCGTGCCGCCGGCCAGCGAGACCGAGGCCGTCCACAGCGGGTAGTCGGGAGCGGGTACGAGCACCTCGTCGCCGTCGTCGAGCAGTGCCTGCATCGACATCTGGATCAGCTCGGACACGCCGTTGCCCAGGTAGACGTCCTCGACGTCGAGGTCGATCCCCTTGGTCTGGTAATGCTGCATCACCGCGCGGCGCGCGGACAGCAGGCCCTTCGCGTCGCCGTAACCGTGCGCCCCCGCGAGGTTGCGCAGTATGTCCTCGAGGATCTCGGGCGGGCACTCGAAGCCGAACGCGGCGGGGTTGCCGGTGTTGAGCTTGAGGATGCGATGACCTGCTGCTTCGAGCCGCATGGCCTCCTCGAGCACGGGGCCGCGGATTTCGTAACAGACGCCTGAGAGCTTCGTGGACTGGATGACCTGCATGTCTGCGAGCTTACGGCCGTGTTTCGCGCGGTGCGCGGAGTTCGGTGGCGGGTTGCTCCCTCCGGGGCGGTACGCCGGTCCGTCCCGTCTTCCATCGGCATGCCGCCCACGGCCGGCCACCGTGGGATGGGCCGGTCGGGGCGGCGGTGGGGCTTGGAATGCGGGCGTGACGGACGGGGCCGGGTGAGATGCGCCACCCGTCGGGCTCACCCGGGCAGGACGGTCCCCTCGGGGAGCCGTACACCGAAGTCGTCGGCCAGGACGCGCAGGACCTCGGCCGCGTCGCTCAGCTCCCGTTCCACGACCGTGCCGTCGTCGGCGGTCTCGACGAGGGTGCGGCCGGACAGGGCCAGGTGGAAGCCGGGCAGGGTGCGCTGGGCGTACACCGCCTGCCGGAACGGCGAGCGCGGATTGGTCGCGATGTGCCAGTTGATGACTTCGAAGTCCGGAGCCTCGAACGGCTCCAGAGTGAACTCGTACTGCGGTTCCCAGACCCCGCCCTTGTCCGTCTGCAGCTCCCACAGCTCCAGGGGTCCGTCGTGGGGGGCGTGCACGAGCCGGTGGCGGCGGGGGGTGTCGTGCAGTTCGGCGTCCACGATCAGCGGGATGGGCTCCAGCAGGGCCCCGTTCGAGCCGAAGCCGACATCGGCCAGGAAGACGGTGGGAGCGGTGGGATCGGTGGGGTCGTTCTCCGCTTCCACCTTCATCAGCATGTGCGTACGGGGCCTGATGTCGCCGGGTGCGGCGCCCAGCACCACCCGTGCGGTCAGCAGCGTCACCCGGAAGCCGAGCTGGGTCAGGGCGGCCGTGAGGAGGGTGTTGTGCTCGTAGCAGTACCCGCCGCGTTCGCTGCGGACGAGCTTCGCCTCCACGTCGGGGATCGCCAGGGAGGGCGCACTGCCGAGGACGGGTTCCAGATTCTCGAACGGGATGCCCAGCGTGTGGGCGCGGTGCACGGACCGCAGCACCTCCGGTGTGGGGCGGCGCTCCCCGGACCAGCCGATGCGGGCGAAGTAGGCGTCGAGGTCGAGTGTCATGCATCGACACTACGCAGACACCTCAGAGGTTTCTCCAATGCCATGACGGCACAGGAGATACGGGGAACGCGGCCCGCGTGTCGGCCGGCTGCCGGTCAGGGCCTGACGGGTCCGCGGGTCGGCAGTGTCTGGCTGTAGACGACACTGGTGCTCGTGCTGCCGAAGCCGGCCAGCTCGTCCATGAGCGTCTCCAGATGCGCCATGGAGGTCGCGGCCACCTTCAGGGTGTAGCAGTCGTCCCCTGTCGTGCGCAGGCACTCGAGGATCTCCCGGCGCTCCGCGAGCAGCTTGTGCAGCGGTTGGTGGTGGTTGCCCGGATACTTCAGGCGGACGACGGCGAGCACGGGGTAGCCGACCTTGGTGAGGTCGATCATGGCGTGGTAGCCGGTGATGACCCCCAGTGTCTCCAGGTTCCGTACCCGCTCGGTCGTGGCGGACGGACTGAGGTTCACCCGCCGCCCCAGCTCACTGAGCGTGATGCGTGCCTCCCGCTGTACATGGTCGATGATCGCCCAGTCGACATCGTCGAGATTTACGGTCATGTGGCGAATCTACCGGCAGAACCACGGGAGAAGGGCGGTACAACAGGGAAGAACATATTCCTCGCTCGATGATCCCCGGGATAGCTTCGCAGCATGCATATAGGCGTCAACGTACCGAACTTCGGTCCCGGCACCGATCCTGGTGTGCTGCGCGAGTGGGCGCGGACGGTGGAGGGACTCGGCCTCGACCTCCTCATGGTGTCGGATCACGTGGCCGTCACCCCGGATGTGGCCGAGCGCTACCCGGAGCCGTTCTACGAACCGTTCACCACGCTGTCCTGGCTGGCAGGCCTCACCACCAGGGTGCGGCTGGGAACGACCGTGCTCGTGCTGCCCTATCGGCATCCCCTGCTGGTGGCGCGCATGGCCGCCAACCTCGACGAGCTCAGCGGCGGCCGGCTCGTGCTCGGAGTGGGCATCGGATGGGCGCGTCAGGAATACGAAGCGCTCGGTGTGCAGTTCACCGCGCGCGGCAGACTGGCCGACGAGTACCTGGAGGCCCTGCGGACCGCTTGGGGCTCGACGCCCGAGGGCGACGCGGCACGCCGTGTCCCCATCTGGGTGGGCGGCAACAGCGAGGCCGCGATCCGGCGCGCCGTCAGGTACGGCGACGCCTGGCACCCGCTGCGGGGCACCCTTGCCTGGATGCGGGACGCCGTGGCCGGCCACTCGCTGCCGGCATTCGCGCCACGCATCGCCCTGCGGGTGACCACCGAACCGGTCGAGGGCCCCGAACGGCTCGCAGGGGTCGGCACCCTCGAGCAGATCCTCGACGATCTCGACCAGCTCGACCGGCTCGGCGCCGACACCGTCGTGCTCGACCCCTATCACGGCGACCCGGAAGAGACCCGCCGGCCCGACGCGGCCTGGCAGGCGCTTGCCGCCGTGGCAACCCACCGGAGGACACCATCGTGATCACCCCTGACGACGTGAAGCTCCTGCGGCGCGCGATCGGCATCGCGGCCCAGGCCGTCACCCTGGGCGACGCACCGTACGGCTCCCTGCTGGCCGGCCCGGACGGCACGGTCCTCATCGAAGCTCACAACACCGTGCGGCGCGACAACGACATCGCCGCCCATCCGGAACTGAAGCTCGCCCGCTGGGCCGCCCGTGAACTCGACCCCGGCACGGCCGCACGCACCACCCTGTACACCAGCTGCCGGCCGTGCGGCATGTGTGCCGGCGGCCTCGTACGCTCCGGACTCGGCCGGGTCGTCTACGCGCTCTCCACCGAGCAACTCGTCGAGCTCAACCCGGAGTCGGGGGCCTGGCCGACGGTGACGCACGAGGGCCCCGCACTGTTCGACGAGGCACGCGTTCCCATCGAGGCCTACTACCGGTCATAGCCCCGTCGCACCGTCGGGCGGGTCAGGCGCCGGACCCCGGGGGCTCGACGCGGGACAGCCAGGCGGTCAGCAGGGTCTCCAGCTGCGCGGCCTCCTCGGGGGACAGGGCGTCCAGAAGGCCGCGTTCGTTGCGCATGTGCGCGCTGAACGCCTGGTCGATGACGTTCCGTCCCGCCGGGGTGAGTGCGACGACGCGCCCCCGGCCGTCGGCCGCCGAGCGGCGGCGGGTGACGAGGCCGTCGCGCTCCAGGCGGTCGATCCGCTTCGTCATGGCGCCGGTCGTGACCATGGTGTGTGCCGCCAGCTCCCCCGGGGCCCGCTCGTAGGGCTCACCGGCGCGCCGGAGAGCGGCCAGCACATCGAACTCGCCCTCGCTCAGGCCGTGGCGCCGGTAGACGGCGCAGAGCTGCTCGGTGAGCAGCGCGCCCAGCCGGTGCAGCCGCCCGATCACGGCCTGCGGCCGCACGTCGAGGTCGGGGCGTTCGCGGGCCCACTCGGCCTGGATGCGGGCTACGTGGTCGAGCGGTGCTTCGGAGTGCTCCTGCATGACATCACTATAGCTTCCTTGGAAGCTATAGTAGCTTCCATGGAAGCCGGTGTGCGCTGGACGTTGATCACGGCGATCGCCCCCGTGGCCTGGGGCACGACCTACTTCGTCACCCATGAGTACCTGCCTGCCGGGGACCCGCTGTACGGCGCCGCGATCAGGGCGCTGCCCGCGGGGCTGCTCCTCCTCGCCGTACGCAGGGAGCTGCCGCACGGGTCGTGGTGGTGGCGCAGTGCCGTTCTCGGACTTCTCAACACGGGCGTCTTCTTCGCCCTGGTGTACGTCGCCGCCCAGGTGCTTCCCACCGGCCTGGCCTCGACGATCATGGCGACCTCGCCGATGGTCATGATGATGATCGCCTGGGGGCTGGTCGCGGAGCGTCCGCACGTGCGGCATCTGGCCGGTGCGGGTATCGGTGCCGGGGGAGTGGCGCTCATGCTCCTCACGGGTGCGGCCTCGGTCGCGCCGCTGGGCGTGATCGCTTCCGTCGCTGCCATGCTCCTGTCCTCCCTGGGTTACATCCTCGCCAAACGGTGGGGCGGCGAGGTGGACGTCCTTGCCTCCACGTCCTGGCAGCTGATCGCCGGAGGGCTTCTGCTGCTGCCGTTCGCGGTCGTCGTCGAGGGGGCGCCGCCGCACCTGGACGGACCTGCCCTGCTCGGTTTCGGCTACGTCTCCGTGGTGGCGACGGCGCTGGCCTTCGCCGCCTGGTTCGCCGGTCTGCGGCATCTGCCCGCTGCGACGGTGGGCCTGGTCGGCCTGCTCAATCCCGTGACCGGCGTCCTGCTGGGCACGGTGATCGCCGGCGAGGTGCTCACGGTGCGCCAGCTCTGCGGGCTGGTCCTGGTGCTGGCGGGGGTCCTCCTGGGCAGGCCTGTCGCCAGGAAGGCCCGCGCGGTGCAGGCGGTGGGCTCGGTGCGCTGATCCGTCCGGCGGCTTGATTTCGCCCCTTGTCGGAATTCCCTCCGTGCGCAAACATGCGCATGTCAAAAACCGGAAGAACTCCGGTTACTGGCACATCTGGAGGGGACCCCCACATGAACAAGCCTCTCGTCGGCGCGCTTTTTGCTGTCCTGTTCCTCGGTGCGGGCATCGCACCCGCAACCGCGGCCGCCGGTCCGGACGCCGCCGCAGTCCGAGTGAAGGCGGTCGGCTTCGCCGGGACGGTCGCGCTCAGCAACTGTTCCGGCTCGGTCGTCCGTGCGCCGTCCTCACTGCCCGGCGACCCGGCCCTCGTGCTGTCCAACGGGCACTGCCTGGAGACCGGCTTCCCCGATCCCGGCGAGGTCGTGCTCAACCGGGCCTCGACCCGCAGCTTCACGCTGCTGAACGCGGCGGGCAGCGGTGTCGGCACCCTGCGGGCCAGCAAGATCGCGTACGGGACGATGACGGACACCGACGTCTCGCTGTACCAGCTCACCCGTACCTACGCCCAGATCGAGAGCTCCTACGGCATCAAGGCCCTGGAACTCGATGCCGCGCGCCCGGCGCAGGGCACTGCCGTCACGGTCGCGTCCGGCTACTGGAAGCGCACCTACCGCTGCGCCGTCGACGGGTTCGCGTACCGCCTCAAGGAGGGCGTCTGGACCTGGAAGGACTCGGTCCGCTACACCTCCGCCTGCCAGACCATCGGCGGCACGTCCGGGTCCCCGGTGATCAACGACGCGACCGGCAAGGTCGTCGCCGTCAACAACACCGGGAACGAGGACGGGCAGCAGTGCACGGACAACAACCCGTGCGAGGTCGACGAGAACGGCACCGTCACCGTCCGCGAGGGCATCAACTACGCCCAGCAGACCTACGGCATCGTGCCGTGCATCGGCAGCGGCAACCGGATCGACCTGAACCGGGCCGGCTGCGCGCTGCCCAAGCCGTAAGGAAGGCGGCACTGTGGGCTGTTCCGCCCAGGAGTACGGGACAGCCCTCAGGGCCGCGCACGCCCCGCGCCCCGTACCGCGCGGCCGGCCAGGGTGGCGGTCCGCCTGCCGTCCTCGATGACGAAGCGGCCGTCGATCAGGACGTGCGGGATGCCCACCGGCAGCGTGCGTGGCTCCTCGAAGGTCGAGCCCGCCGCCACCGTGGCCGGGTCGAAGAGGACCAGGTCGGCGCGGTAGCCCTCACGGACCAGGCCGCGGTCCGGCAGCCGCAGCCGGGCGGCCGGGCGGGAGGTGAGGTGGGCGACGCACTCCTCCAGTGTCAGGATGCCCAACTCCCTTACGTACCGGCCGAGGTACTGGGGGAAGGTGCCGTAGGCGCGCGGGTGGGGCTTGTCGCCCTGCAGGATGCCGTCGCTGCCTCCGGTGTGCACCCGGTGGCGCATGATCTGCTGGACGTTCTCCTCGTGGCCCACATGCTGGAGGATCGTCGTACCGAGCCGGTCCTCCACGAGCAGCCGGCGGGCGGTCACCCAGGGGGCCTCGCCGTGCAGCCGGGCGGACTCGGCCACCGTACGGCCGACGTATCCGGCCAGGTCCGGTGTGCCGACGCCCGAGATCTCGATCGTGTCCCACTCGATCGGGACCCCGTGGCAGCCGTCCGAGCCCACGACCTCCAGATGATGGCGGATCCGTTCCGCCGTCGCATCGTCCGCGAGCCGGGTCAGGACCGACTCCGGGCCGCCCTCGCCCGCCCAGCTCGGCAGCATCGCGACGAGCGTCGTGCAGCCCGGAGTGTACGGGTAGGTGTCGAGGGAGATGTCCGCGCCCGCCGCGAGGGCGTCGTCCAGGAGTGAGAGGAGGCCGGGGGCCTTGCCCTTGTTCACGCCGAAGTTCATGGTGGCGTGGGCGAGATGGAGGGCGCAGCCGGCGTTGCGGGTGAGCTGCACCATTTCCTCGTACGCGGCAAGCGCCCCTGCGCCGTACGAGCGGTGGTGCGGGCAGTAGTAGCCGCCGTGTTCGGCCACCACCCGGCACAGCTCGGTGAGTTCGGCGTCGTTCGCGTACATCCCCGGGGTGTACGTCAGGCCGGAGGACATGCCGACCGCGCCCTCGGTCATGCCCTGCGCGACGAGTTCCCTCATCCGGGTCAGCTCGGCGTCGGTGGCCGGCCGGTCCTCCCAGCCGACCGCGAGCATCCGGACCGTGCCCTGCGGGATCAGGTAGGCGGCGTTGACCGCGATGCCCCGGCCGCCGAAATTGCGGTCGAGGCGGTCCAGGTACTCGCCGACGGTGCGCCAGTCGAAGTCGATGTCCGAGCCGTCGCCGTTCCAGCCGGCGATGGAGCGGCGCACCTCGGCGAGCGTGCGGTCGTCGGCGGGGGCGTAGGACAGACCGTCCTGGCCGAGGACTTCGAGCGTCACGCCCTGCGCGGCCTTCGCACTGTGGTCGGGGTCGCGCAGCAGGGCCAGGTCGCTGTGGGCGTGCATGTCGACGAAGCCGGGGGAGAGCGCGAGGCCGTCGGCGTCCAGGGTGCGGGCGGCGGTGGGGCGCGGGCCGTCGCCCTCCCTGCGGATCTCGGCCATCCGTCCGTCCGTGATGCCCACGTCGGCGCGGTAGGAGGGGGCTCCGGTGCCGTCGACGACGCGGGCGTCGCGGATGACCAGGTCCATGAGATGTCGCCTTTCGGGGTGGGGGGCTGCGCCGGGATCAGAAGAAGGTGCGGATGTAGTCGGTGACCGTGCCGTCCGCCTCGGCCAGCGGGATCAGCTGCCACTTGTCGAACGACGTGCAGGGATGCGACAGGCCCATCCCGATCCAGTCGCCCACCTCCAGCTCGGCGCCCGCTTCCGTACGCACCCAGCCGTGCTGGTCGGACAGCCCGCTGACGGTGATGCCGGTGGCCGGCCGCACCGAGCCGTCGCGTGCGGAGCGGACGACCTGCGCCTCGGGGAGGTCCAGGTCGTACGCGGCGTCGCGCTTGCCCGCGTTGACGAAGGCCTGCTCGGGAGTGGGGCGCGAGACGACCTGGGCCCAGAGTCGGAAGGCGGGCTGCAGGGCTCCCTCCTCGGGGACCCGGTTGAAGGGGGTGAGGTGGCGGTAGTGGCCGTCGTCGTGACTGACGTACGCGCCCGAGCGCAGCAGCTTGCAGACGGGGCGGCTCAGCGCCGGGATCTCCGCGAAGACGGCGGCGACCGCGTCGAACCATGCGCTGCCGCCCGCACTGATCAGGATCTCGTCGGACGCCGGCAGTTCGGCGAAGCGGCCGGCCGCGTCGAAGTCCGCGGCCAGGGCGACGAGACGGCGCAGCCACTCCCGTACCCGCTCGGGGGAGGCGTCCGGCACCTCGCCCTCGTACCCGGCGACGCCCACCAGGCGCAGCGTGGGCGCGGCGGCCACCGCGTCGGCGACGGCCGCGCAGTCGGCCTCCGTGCGCGCGCCGGTGCGGGCGTTGCGGCCCGCGCCCAGTTCCACGACGACGTCGACGGGGCGGGAGGCGCCCGCGGCGCGCAGGGCCTCGTCCATCAGCTCGACGCCGCGCACGGAGTCGACGTAACAGGCGAACGTGAAGTCCGGGTCGGCGTCCAGCTCACCGGCCAGCCAGCGCAGCGCGACCGCGTCGACGACCTCGTTGGCCAGGAAGATCCGCTGGATGCCGTGCGCACGGTAGACCCGCGCCTGGTGGGGGACGGCGGCCGAGATGCCCCAGGCGCCGTGCTCCAGCTGGCGGGCGAAGAGCTGCGGGGACATCGAGGTCTTGCCGTGCGGGGCGAAGGCCAGACCGTGCCGCTGCGCATAGGTCTGCAGGAGGGTGAGATTGGCCTCGACGGATTCCGCGGACAGTGCCAGCACCGGGGTGGTGAACCCGCCGGTGAAGAGATTGCGGCGTTCGGCGGCCAGGGCGCCGACGGTCAGTCCCTCCGCGTCGGGCGGCAGCGCCTTGAAGCGGTGGTCGACCCGTTCGTCGATGAGAGCTCTGACGGACTGCTCGGCGGCCAAGGGAGCCTCCTCGAAATTGATCGTTGCATCATATGCAACACCCATTGCGCATATCGCTTAACGCTGTCTAACATCCGAGCCGATGCCGGGTCAATGATGAGCACCGGCGCCGACAGCCGACCACGAGGAGCCCAGAGTGTCCGGATCCGCAGCCGGGACAACCACCCCAGACGCGGACGTCGTCTGTCTCGGTGAGTCCATGGTGACGTTCCTGCCCTCGCAGCCCGGCCGCCTCGCCGACGTACCCACCTTCGGCCGCGGCATCGGTGGCGCCGAGTCCAACGTCGCCTGCGCGCTCGCCGCGGCCGGCCACCGGGTGAAGTGGGTCAGCCGGGTCGGTGCCGACGGCTTCGGCGACCACCTCGTCGCCGCCGTCGCCGGATACGGGGTCGACACCTCCGCCGTACGACGCGACCCGGACCGCCCCACCGGCATCTACTTCCGCACGGCGACGGACCGGGCCACCGACACCCACGAGGTGGCGTACTACCGGGCGGGATCGGCGGCCTCCGCCATGTCCCCGCACAACGTGCCCCACCAGGACCTCCTGGCCGGCCGCATCCTGCATCTGTCCGGCATCACCGCCGCACTCTCCGCGGACTGCCTGGCGCTGCTCCACGACCTGACCGCCCCACGGGACGGCCGCCCGCTGGTCTCCTTCGACGTCAACCACCGCCCCGGCCTGTGGCGGGGCGGCGACGCGGGTCCGGATGTGCTGCTCGACCTCGCCCGCCGCTGCGACCTCGTCTTCGTCGGCGAGGACGAGGCCGAGGAGGCGTGGGGAGTGCGCGGAACAGCCGAGGTCCGCACGGCGCTGCCGGAGCCGGCGGTGCTGGTCGTCAAGCGGGGGAGCGAGGGCGCGACGGTGTTCTCGCGCGGTGCCGCAAGCGGCGAAGGCGCCTTCGGCGCCGACACCGTCACCACCGTCCCCGCCCTCCACGTCGACGTCGTCGCCCCTGTCGGCGCCGGTGACGCCTTCGCTGCCGGATTCCTCTCCGCCACCCTGCGCGAGCTGCCCGTACGCGACCGGATCAGGCACGGCCACCTCATGGCCGCCGCCGTCCTCACCGTCCCCGGCGACCTCACCGACCCCCCGGCCCGCGCGTACGCGGACCACCTTGCGGGCCTCGACGACGACGCCTGGGGGAGACTTCGTCTCGGCCCCGGGTGGACGGGGGACGATCCGGAGGTACGTACGCCATGAGTCAGACCGTCGACCGCGCGCTGAGCATCCTGCCGCTGCTCGCCCAGGGACCCGCCGACCTCGGCCAGGTCGCCGAGCGGCTCGGCGTCCACAAGTCCACGGCGCTGCGCCTGCTGCGTACGCTCCACGAGCACGGACTCGTCTACCGCCAGCAGGACCAGCGCTACCGCCTCGGAGCCCGGCTCTTCGCCCTCGCGCAGGAAGCCGTCGAGAACCTCGACGTACGCGAGATCGCCCACACCCACCTCGTCGAGCTCAACGAACAGTGCGGGCACACCGTCCACCTCGCGGTGTACGAGGAGAACGAGGTCCTCTACATCGACAAGGTCGAGAGCCGCTACCCGGTGCGGATGTACTCGCGGATCGGCAAGCCCGTCGCGATCACCGTCGCCGCCGTCGCCAAGCTGCTCCTGGCCGACCTGACGGAGCCGGAGCGGCGGGCGATCGCCGAACGGCTCGACTACCCCATGTACACGTCCCGTTCGATCCCGAACGCCGGTGCGTTCCTGAAGGAACTCGCCGGCGTACGCGAACAGGGCTGGGCCACCGATCTCGGCGGCCACGAGGAGTCCATCAACTGCATCGGTGCCCCCATCCGGGGCGCGGACGGGCGGGTCGTCGCCGCCATGTCGGTGTCCGCACCGAACGTGGTCGTCACGGCCGAGGAACTCCTCACCCTTCTCCCCCTGGTGCGCCGCACCGCCGACACCATCAGCCGGGAGTACTCCGGCGCCACCCCCACGAAGAAAGCCTGAACCGTCATGACCGAGAAGACCGCCCTCACCCCCAGCACCCACACCACCCCGCCCGCGAAGTTCTCGCACGGCGTGAAGAAGGGGAACATCCTCCAGGTCGCCGGGCAGGTCGGCTTCCTGCCCGCCGTCGAGGGCCAGGCGCCCACCCCGGCCGGCCCCACGCTGCGCGAGCAGACCCTGCAGACCTTCGCCAACGTGAAGGCGATCCTTGAGGAGGGCGGCGCGAGCTGGGACGACGTGATGATGATGCGCGTCTACCTCACGGACGTCGACCACTTCGCCGAGATGAACGCGATCTACAACGCGTACTTCGAGGAGCAGGGACTCAAGGCCCCCGCCTCCGCCCGTACGACGGTCTACGTCGGCCTCCCCGCCGGACTGCTCATCGAGATCGACGCCCTCGCGGTCCTCGGCTGACCCACTTCCCCCACCGCACCGCACCGCACCGCCCCGCATCACGGCCCGGCGCCCCGTCCCTGTCACACGGGAGCGCCGTGCCGCGCTCCCCCCTGCCCCGAAGGACCCCGCCACACTCCGGAGTTGACCGAACATGCTGCTCGCTGCCCCACCGGCGCCGGCCGAGGCACCACCGCACACCGGTGGACTGCTCCTCCTGATCGACGGCACCGGCGGTCTCCTGACCGTCGCCGCCCTAGGAATCGCGCTCCTCCTCTTCCTGATCATCAAGGTCAGGCTGCAGCCGTTCGTCGCGCTGCTCGCCGTTTCCATAGCCGTCGGCCTGAGTGCCGGTCTCTCCGTCACCGAACTCTTCGGTACGGTCCAGAAGTCCGCAGCCGTCTCCGTCATCGAAGCCGGTATGGGCGGCATCCTCGGCCATGTCGCGATCATCATCGGCCTCGGCACGATGCTCGGCGCGATCCTCGAGGTCTCCGGCGGCGCCGAGGTGCTGAGCACCCGCCTGCTCAACCTCTTCGGCGAGAAGCGCGCCCCGCTCGCCATGGGTCTCACCGGACTGATCTTCGGTATTCCGGTCTTCTTCGACGTCGGCATCTTCGTCCTCGCCCCGATCGTGTACGCCGCCGCGAAACGCTCGGGGAAATCGATCCTGCTCTACGCGATGCCGCTGCTGGCCGGCCTCTCGATGACCCACGCGTTCCTGCCGCCGCACCCCGGCCCGGTCGCCGCAGCCGGACTCTTCAACGTCTCCCTCGGCTGGGTCATCCTGATGGGCGCCGTCGTCGGCATCCCGTCCGTCCTCGCCGCCTGGGTCTACGCCGCCTGGATCGGCAAGCGCATCTTCGTCGAAGTCCCGCAGGACATGGTCGAGGCAGCCGAGGAGGCCAAGGCCTCCGTCGCCGCCGAACAGCGCGCGAGCGGGGTCACCCCGCGCGAGAAGCCCGTGGCGCTCGGCACCGTACTCGCGATCATCGGTACCCCGCTGGCGCTGATCCTCGCCGCGACGTTCTCCTCCATCGCGCTGGACCCCTCCACCCCGCGTGCCGTCATCGAGTTCTTCGGCAGCCCGTTCGTCGCGCTGACCATCGCGCTGTTCCTCGCGTACTACCTGCTGGGCATCCGCCGCGGCTGGTCCCGCAAGTCCCTCGAATCGGTCTCCACGTCCTCACTCAAGCCGGTCGGCAACATCCTGCTGGTCGTCGGCGCGGGCGGGATCTTCGGCGCCGTGCTCAAGGGCAGCGGCATCGCGGACGCACTCGCCGACACCTTCAACGACGTCGGCCTGCCGGTCATCCTGCTCGCCTGGCTGGTCTCCGTGGTGCTGCGGGTCGCACAGGGCTCGGCCACGGTCGCGATCGTCACCACGGCGGGCATCGTCGTCCCGCTGGTCGAGGGCCAGGACATGTCGCAGGCACATCTCGCCCTGATCATCATGGCCATCTCCGCCGGCTCCATCTTCGCCTCGCACGTCAACGACGGCGGCTTCTGGATGGTCTCGAAGTACTTCGGCATCTCGGAACGCGACACCCTGAAGTCATGGACGGTCCTGGAGACGGTCCTGTCGGTCGCGGGCTTCGTGGTCGCCGCGGCACTGAGCCTCGTGATCCATTAGCCGTGGCACGGGGGCGTCAGACGATGCGGGCGCAGATGACGTTGTCACCGTCCACCTCCCAGGTCCAGGAACGGGTGCCGGGGTCGGGGCAGTTGATCTGTGACCTGTCGGCGGGCATGCGGTAGTAGCCGGTGATCTGCATGACGTGGGTGTCACCCCGCGGGACCTTGTCGGAACCGCAGCTCCACACCACCATCAGGTTCGCCAGTGCCTTCCCGCCGCCGAGGTCGGCGGTGAAGCACTGCCCGGTGGCGAACCGCCTGCTCAGACAGAGCGTGGTGTACGCGCCGTCCCCGCCGTAGTGGGCCCATCTGCCGGTCCCGTTGTCGTCGGGGCACGTCGCGGACGAGCGGGCGGTCCTGGTGACGCGTACGTAGGCGCGCGCCGATCCGCAGTCGACGGTGACCGGGACCCGGGCACTCCACTTCCCGTACCCGTCGTCGTACACGTCGAGGCAGGCGTTCACGCCGACGGAGCGGAAGGCCACGGTCACGGGGTCCGGGGCTGCCCGGGTGGCCGGCGGTGTGGTGCCGTACGTGCTGCTGCTGCCGGCGGACGCGCTCGAACCGGCGGAGGCGCTGCCGGAGTCGGCCATGGCGTGCTGCCACCAGAGGAAGAGCAGGAGGGCGGCCACCGGGAAGAACAGCCAGGAGCCGCCCCACGACTCCTGCTTCTTCGCGGGGGCGGGGGCGGGTGCCGGGGCCGGTGCAGGTGCCGGCCGCGGTGCGACCGGCGGGGTGTGCGACCGGGCGCGCTGCCGCTCCGCCCGTGCGGCCCGTTCCCGTGCGGCCCGCTTCTCGGCGCGCTCCCGCTCCGCCTGCTCGTGCTCGCGTGCGGCCCGTTCGCGCTCACGCAGGTCCCGTGCGAGCCGTTCCCGCTCCCGCCGCTGCCGCTCCTCGGCGAACACACGTGTCGGGCCCGGCGGCGGGACCACCCCGGTGCGCTGGTCGACCGTCACAGCCTCGGGAGCCGCCCCCAGCCCGCCGCTGCCGCCCGCCATCTCCCGCCCCTGCTGCTCGTACGCGGTGATCAGAGCCGTCCAGCGCTGCGGCAGCCAGCGGCGCCCGCCCTGCGAGACCGGCAGCCCGGCGAGCGATGCGCGGAACCGGGCGAGCATCTCGGCCGGCAGGGGCCGCCGCGCCGGATCGGCCGCGAGGCACGGACGGATCAACGGCGCCAGTTCCTTGGGCAGGCCGTCCAGATCCAGCTCGCTCCGCTGGACCCGGGCCAGCAGCGCGAGGGTGTCACTGCCGGCACGGTACGGCGGCCTGCCGGTCGCCAGGTGGAACAGGGTCGCCCCGAGCGAGTACACATCCGAAGCCGCTGTCGAGGGCTCGCCGCGCGCCTGCTCGGGCGAGGTGAAGGCGATCGTGCCCAGGGTGAGACTCGTGCGGGTGATGTCGTTCGCGTGCGATATACCGAAGTCGATCACCCGGGGACCGGCCATCGGCAGCAGGATGTTCTGCGGCTTCACATCCCGGTGGACGATGCCCTCACGGTGCAGCGTGACCAGCGCCTCGGCGGTGCCCGCCGCCAGCCACTGTACGGCCGACGCGGGTAACACCCCGGAGGTGCGCACCAGTTCGGACAGCGGCGGGGCGGCTATGTAGTCGATGGCCATCCACGGCCGGTCCGCCTGCGGGTCCGCTTCCCTTACCCGCGCGGTGAACGTGCTGTCGATCCGCTGCGCGAGCGCGACCTCGCGGGCGAACCGCCGCCGGTCGACATCGCTCACGACGCCCTCGGCCAGGAGCGTCTTGACGGCGACCAGCTGTCCGTCGGCGCTCCGTGCGAGATAGATCCGCCCCATGCCCCCGGAGGCCAGCCGCCCCAGCACCCGGTACGCGCCGAGCGCCGTCGGGTCTCCGCTGCCCAGCGGGTCCACCTGTGCCCCAGCCATGCCGCTCCCCCGCTCCCCCTGTCGCACCACCGAGCGTGACCATCGTCCCACCCTGAGTCGCGCAGGGCCAGGTACCGCCCCTGTCCCGGACCGTCCGGAATCGTCCGGGCCGGCGGAACGGGTGCGACGCGCCCCCTTGTGCGACGGGTGTCTTTGCGCTTCGTTGATCGACATGGAGACAAGCGGAACCACAGAGTCAGGATCGGGACCAGGGACGGATTCGAAGCAAGGGGCAGGACCTGGACCGGGCACCGGGGAGCTCGACGCCGGTCCCCGTAAGTCGAGTTGGAAGTACATCGGGCCCGGAATCGTCGTCGCGGCGACCGGCGTCGGCGCCGGGGACCTGGTCGCCACGCTCATCGCGGGGAGCAAGTTCGGCTACACCCTCATGTGGGCGGCCGTGATCGGCTGCCTCGTCAAGATCTCCCTGGCCGAGGCGGTGGGCCGGTGGCATCTCGCGACGGGCCGCACCCTCTTCGACGGCTGGCGCAGCATCGGCGGATGGACCACGGGCTACTTCGCGGTCTACGTCGTCATCTGGGGCTTCGTGTACGGCGCGACGGCCATGTCCTCCAGCGCCCTTCCCATCGTGGCGCTGTTCCCCGACGGGCCGGGGCTGAAGACCTGGGCGATCATCACCGGGCTGATCGGCCTGGTCTTCGTCTGGTTCAACCAGTACGCCGTCTTCGAGAAGGTCATGACGGTCCTGATCGGCGTGATGTTCGTCGTCGTGGTCTACGTCGCGATCCGGGTGGTGCCGGACGTGGGCGCCTCCTTCGCGGGACTCCTGCCCGTGCTCCCGGACGGCTCGCTGATCTATACGCTCGGACTGATCGGCGGGGTCGGCGGCACCATCACCATGGCGGCGTACGGGTACTGGGTGAATGCCAAGGGCTGGAGCAACTCCTCCTGGATGAAGGTGATGCGGCTCGACAACCGGGCCGCCTACATCACCACAGGCGTCTTCGTCGTCGCCATGCTCATCGTCGGCGCCGAACTGCTGCACTCCTCGCAGATCGCCCTGACGAAGGGCGACCGGGGGCTGATCGACCTGGGCCAGATCCTTGAGGACCGCTTCGGTCCGGCCACCGCGAAGCTGTTCCTCGTCGGCTTCTTCGCGACCTCGTTCTCGTCGCTCATCGGTGTCTGGCACGGCGTGAGCCTGATGTTCGCCGACTTCGTGGAGCGGATGCGGGCCGCCCGCCGCAGCGGGGACACCGCGAAGGCGGGCAGCGAGACGATCGGACGCCAGGAGCGGTCCGTGCCCTTCCGCGTGTACCTGCTCTGGCTGACCTTCCCGCCGATGACCCTGCTCTGGCTGGACGAGCCGTTCGGCCTGGTCATCGGGTACGGAGTGCTCGGCGCCTTCTTCATGCCGTTCCTGGCCCTGACCCTGCTGATGCTGCTCAACTCCTCCCGTACACCCAGGGAGTGGCGCAACGGCTGGCTCAGCAACGGGATGCTGGCCGCGGCAGGTCTGCTGTTCATCGTGCTGTGCGTCCAGCAGGTGCGCGACCTGCCCTGGTGACCCGTGTGCCCGTACAACACCGACAGCGCCGACGGGGGAGCGGCGGCGCTGTCGGGGTTGTCGGGCCGGGTACCCGTTACGGCAGGCCGTGGACGTGCGGGCCGACCGCGTTCGACCAGGCGTTGCCCGCCGTGGCGTCCCAGTTCGTGGACCAGGTCATCGCACCGCGCAGCTCCGGGTAGGTCCTGGACGGCTTGAACGAACCACAGCTCGTTCCCTTGGCGAGGCAGTCCAGGGCCGCGTTCACGATGGACGGGGCGACGTAGCCGCTGCCCGCACCGCGGGTGGAGGCCGGGACACCGAGGCCGACCTGGGACGGGGCGAGGCCGCCCTCCAGCTGGATGCAGGCGAGCGCGGTGAGGAAGTCCACCGAGCCCTGCGAGTAGACCTTGCCGTCGCAGCCCAGCATCGAACCGCTGTTGTAGTACTGCATGTTGACGACGGTCAGGATGTCCTTGACGCTGAGCGCCGTCTTGAAGTACTCACCGGACGTCGACTGCATGTCGATGGTCTGCGGTGCCATCGTGATGACGAGACCGGAGCCCACCTTCGACGACAGGGAACGCAGCGCCTTCGTCATGTAGGTGGCGTTGAGGCCGTTCTCGAGGTCGATGTCGACCCCGTTGAAGCCGTACTCCTGGATGAGTGCGTACACCGAGTCGGCGAACGCGGTGGCGGAGGAGTCGCTGTTGACCGCGACGGTCCCCTTCTCACCGCCGATGGAGATGATGACGTTCTTCCCCGCGGCCTGCTTGGCCTTGATGTCGGCCTTGAACTGGGCGACGGTGTAGCCGTTGAGGCCCGCCGAGTCCAGGTTGAAGGTGACGGCACCGGGCGTGGCCGTGGCGTCCGCGAAGGAGACGGCGATGATGTCGTAGTTCGTGGGCACGTCGCTGAGCTTCTGGACGGTTGCGCCGTTGTTGAAGTTCTGCCAGTAGCCGGTCACCGCGTGCTTGGGCACGGAGGTCCCGGGGCCGGGGCCGGGAACGTCGGCCTTGGCCGTACGGCCGCTGACCGTGGTGGACTTGACCGACTCACCGGCGGCGTTGGTGGCGCTCACGGAGAACTGGTACGCCGTGTCGGCGGCCAGCCCGGTCACCGTCGCCGAGGTGCCGGTGGAGGTGGTCGCCCTCGTGCCGCCCTGGTAGACGGTGTAGCCGGTGGCGCCGGAGACCGCGTTCCAGGACAGGGCCACGGAGGAGGACGTCGTGGCACCGACGGTCAGACCGGCGGGGGTGCCGGGGATCGCCGGTCCGGGGTCCGTACCGCCGCCGCCGTCGGGACCGGTCACCTCGACGTCGTCCGCGAAGTAGGCCGCCTGGCCGTACCAGCCGTGGGTGTAGAGGGTCACCGATGTGGTGGAGGCGCCGGTCTTGAAGCTGGTCCTGAGCTGGGTCCAGGCACTGGACCCGGGCGACCAGGTGGAGACGTCCGTCGTCCCGGTGCCGCTCACGCCGAGGTAGGCGTACCCGCCCTGAACCCAGGAGCTCAGCGAGTACGTGGAGTCGGGCTTCACGGCCACGGTCTGCGTGCACTTGGCGTTGTCCTGGCCGGCCGGGGTGCCCTTGAGTGCGGACGTACCGCCGTGGACGGGCGAGGAGACGGCGCTGCCGCTCCCGCCGGAACAGGTCCAGTTGGAGAGTCCGGACTCGAATCCGGCGTTCTTGGCGACGTTGACGTCGGCCGCCTCGGCGCTGCTGACGAGCCCGGTGACGGTGAGGGCGCCGGCCGCTACGGCGGCTACGGCCCCGCCGAGGAGGGCCCGGGTACGGCCTCTTCTGTGTCTGCTGCCTGCGGAGCGTTCCACTTGCTGCCTCCGGTGGGGGAGTTGGGGGTGCTGGCGGGATCAGGTGGCCACCGCTGGCCGATAAACTGGTCCAGACCAATCAAGTTGTCAAGACCTCTGGCGGCACGGATGACCTGCGGGCGGTCCGTCGGCGTCGCCGGCTCACGGTCGGGTGACCTGCGCGGCGCCCGTGATCCACTCTCTCGGGTGATCCGTCAGGGGATTGCCGGTCCGTGACGGAGCGGATATCCGGAATGGGGACGGAGGGCGGCAGGGAGGCCTTCTGACGTGGGTGTATGAATTCAGCGCGCCGTCGAACCCGGGCGCCCGCGGTAACCCTCCGCAGTGGTACAGAAGTTAACCAGTTTTGCTTTCGCCCCATTTCGGACGGAGGCGTTGCGAACGCGTATCCCGGACGTTGTCGTACTGGGCGCCGATACCTGTTCTCTGCCTGGTGGGACGTGGCTAAAGTGCTGAGGAAGAAGCACGGAGCAGGAGCGATTGCGGCCGGAGTCACCACGACAACGGCCGGAGCCGAACGGGGAAGAGCGTGCCGACCGCAATAGCAGTGACCAGTGCTGACCTGGTGCTACCACCCACCGATCAGCAGACTCCGACGGCGGCCCTGATCCAGGCTCCCGACGCCCAGGCGCTCGAGCTCGCGATCGGTGACATGCACCTGCTCCTGGAACAGCACGGCTATGTCGTCGCGGTCTACCCGACCGGCATCAGCCCCGCTCATGAGCGCAGGCTGCACGCGATCCGCTCGGTCCTGGAGAGCGACCGCATCGCCCTGCTCAAGGTCGATCTGCCGCCGCTGGGCGTCGCCGTCCTCGTGCGGCAGTTGCGTCAGTTGTCCATCTGCGACTTCAGCCCCGGAGTCGTCGCATCGGCCGCCCGGCTGCTGACGCACTACATCCACGCGGGGGCACTGCTGAACTCGGTCGCCAGACTCGACCGTGTGCCGGTCAGCCTCAAGACGCACGCGAAGTCCTGGGTGCCCGGGTCGCAGTTCGCCGTACTCGCGGGCCCTCATCCGCAGCTCATCAAGGTAGGGCCGGCCGCCGAACCTCTGGCGGGACCGGAGTTCGGCACCCATCTGCTGTTCGCCAAAGGGCAGTTGACGTCCGAATGGGTGCAACAGACTTTGGCCCCGGCCTGGAAGGTGCAGGCCATTCAGGAGTGTGCTCTGCCTTCCGGTTCCCCGCGCTGGTGGGGGACCGGGAAGTTGGTCGAATTCGCCTCCTATCTGCCGGACATCTCAGTGATCTACCAACTCGTTTCCTCTGTGCGGAGGGAGAGCTGCCACTGGTGCGGAATGGAGCTCATCGGGGACCGCTGCGGGTTCTGTTCATCGCCGCTCGCCTCGTCCGAGAACCGAATGCCCTCCACCGGTGTCCTGAACCATGGAGCGCCCGCGCCACCGGGTTCCTAGCCACCCCACGACTGCTCCGCGACACCGCACCTCTCTCTCTGTCCGCTGCCCCATGCATCCGATTCGAACGAGGTTGTCCGGCCCATGAACTCCCGCCAGCGCCGCGGCGTGATACTCCTGCTCCTGTCGGTCCTGTGTGCCTTCGGCGCCTTCGCCGGTGTGCTCTCGGTGATCAGCGACGTCAACTCGAAGGTCGGACCGGAAGTCTCGGCATACCAGCTGAAATCCGACGTGGCGCCCTACACCCCGCTGTCCGCGGGGCAGTTCGAGAAAGTCTCGATGCCCAAGCGCTGGCTGTCGGACAATGCCGTGACGGACATCGACGAGATCAACGGCAAGATCGCTGTCACTCAGCTGCAGAAGGGCTCCCTGATGCAGGCCGACATGATGGTGAAGAGCCCGGAGCTGAGGCCGGGTGAGCAGGAGATCGCCATCATGATCGACGCGGCCACGGGCGTCGCGGGAAAGATCCACCCGGACGACAAGGTGAACATCTATGCCACCTTCGCGGGCGAGCGCGACGGCGAGGTGTCCCAGTCCAAGGTCATCGTCTCCAACGCCAAGGTGCTGGACGTCGGCAAGCTGACGGCCCTGGAGCCGACCGGTGATGACAAGAACCAGGCCTCCGAGGTTGTTCCGATCACCTTCGCGCTCAACACCCTCGATACCCAGCGCGTTGCGTACGCGGAGTCCTTCGCGCAGCACGTACGTCTCGCGCTGATCGCTCCCGGCAGTGACGGCACCATTCGCCCGGGCGACCGGACCTACACGCTCGACAAGGACAAGTGAGGATTGGATGACCACCAGGATCCTCCCGGCCGTCGGTGACGCCGACGCGGCCAGGTCCGTCACCACCCTGCTCAGCCAGCTCCCGGACGCGGAACCCGCGGCGCCGGTCAACGACTCCACGCAGCTCATCGACATGCTCGCCCGGCTCGCCGGCGAGTCGATCGAAGAGCTGCCCGAGGTGGTGCTGGTGCATGAGCGGATCGGTCCGGTGCCTGCCCTGGAACTGATCCGGGAGGTCTCCCTGCGCTTCCCCGCCGTCGGGGTCGTGCTGATCACGGCGGATGCGAGCCCCGGTCTCTTCGCCGCCGCCATGGACGCGGGAGCGCGAGGCCTGGCCACCCTTCCGCTGGGCTACGAGGAACTGGCCAACCGCGTCCAGGCCGCCGCCCTGTGGTCGACGGGCGTGCGGCGCCATCTCGGCGCGGGCGGCGATGTGTTCACCGGTCCCGGCGGCACCGTCGTCACGGTCACCGGCGCCAAGGGGGGAGTGGGGGCGACCGTCGCGGCCGTTCAACTGGCCCTGGCCGCCCAGGCCTCCGGGCACACCGCCGCACTGGTCGATCTGGACCTCCAGACCGGTGACATCGCTTCGTACCTCGATGTGCAGTTCCGGCGCTCCATCGTCGACCTGGCGGCCATCTCCGATATTTCGCCACGCGTCCTGTCCGACGCCGTCTTCTCCCACGGGACGGGCCTGGCCCTGCTGCTGGCGCCCGGTGAGGGCGAACGCGGTGAAGAGGTCAGCGACCGTTCGGCCCGCCAGATCGTCAGCGCACTGCGCTCACGGTACGAGGTCGTGGTCATCGACTGCGGAAGCCAGATGAACGGTGCCAACGCGGCCGCCATCGAGATGGCCGACATCGCCCTGCTGGTGACGACGCCGGACGTGGTCGCGGTGCGGGGTGCCAAGCGCATCGTACGGATGTGGGACCGCCTCCAGATCCGCAAGGCGGAGGAAACGGTCACACTCGTCAACCGCTTCAACCGCAACACGGAGATCCAGCCGCCCCTGATCCAGCGGATCACCGGAACCCGCATGGCGGGTACGGCGATCCCGGCGAACTTCAAGGAACTGCAGGGTGCGGTCGATTCGGGGCGGATGCATGAACTGGACCCACGCTCCACGGTGAAACAGGCCCTGTGGGCCCTGGCGGGGGAGCTCGGACTCGTGAAGCCTTCTCCGGGAACGGAGTCGCGTGGCGGCGCGCTGCGCGGCGACAGAGGCTCGATCGGAGGCCGCCGACGCAGAGGCGGCATGACCAGCGGGGAGGGCTGAGACCCATGAGGACCACGGGAGCACGAGCCGGTATACGGGCACGACTGAGAAGCGACCGCGGGCAGCTGATTGTCGAGTTCGCCGGGATGCTGCCGATCATCCTGATCACGCTGGTGCTGCTCTGGCAGGCGGTCCTGGTCGGCTACACCTTCGTCCTGGCGAGCGGCGCCGCGGACCAGGGCGTACGCAAGGCCGTCGCTGCGGGCGCCTGGAACCGGCGGGAGGTGTGCGCCGACGCCGTGCATGAACGGCTCCCGGATTCCTGGGACGGACCCGCGACGATCCACGAGTGCGGAACCGCGGGGGACGACATGGTCAAGGTCAGCATCACCCTGAGGGCCCCCGTCCTCTTTCCCGGCTTCGCGAGCCTCCCCATCCCGATCGACGCAACGGCCGGCGCGGCCGCGGAAGGAAAGTGAGGGGCCATGAGACCGATACGGACGCTGCGGCCGGTCGTGGCCGCAGCCACCGGCCGGAACCGGGACCGGGGCTCGACCGCCATCGAGTACCTCGGTTTCCTGCCCGTGCTCATCCTCATCGGCCTCGCGGGCATGCAGCTGGGCCTGGTCGCCTACACCGCGCAGCAGGCGGGGACCGGTGCCAGGGCCGCCGCCCGGACGGCCTCGCAGGACGGCCTGTACGGCTCGTACGAGCGGGTCGGCAAGGCTTCGATGACCGACTGGGTGGCCGAGCGGTCGACGATCGCCCCGCCGAGGGGAGTCGACACGGTGACGGTGAAGGTCACGGTGAAGATCCCGGACGTTCTGCTCGGTCTGCTCGGTGACCGGACCGTCGAGAAGTCCGCCACCATGCCACGCGACTGAGCGCACCCATCCCACCGGAGGAGTACCACCCATGAGTCTGCGGGCACGCATCACCGCCCCCGAGGAGCACGGAGGAGGGCGGGAGGACGGCCATCTGGTCGCCACCTACCGCGCGAAGCTTCTCGAGGAGATAGACCTCGCGGAGATGTCCTCGCTCGCCGCGGCCGACCGCCGGGCCCGTCTGGAGCGCGTACTCGGCCACATCATCAGCCGCGAGGGCCCGGTGCTCTCCACCGTCGAGCGCTCCCAGCTCATCCGCCGGGTCGTCGACGAGGCGCTCGGGCTGGGTGTGCTGGAACCGCTCCTCGAGGACGCCTCCATCACGGAGATCATGGTCAACGGACCCGACCAGATCTTCGTGGAGCGGGCCGGCAAGGTCGAGCAGCTCCCTATGCGGTTCGCCAGCCATGAGCAGCTCATGCAGACGATCGAGCGCATCGTCTCCACGGTCAACCGCCGGGTGGACGAGGCCAATCCGATGGTGGATGCCCGCCTTCCCAGCGGTGAGCGCGTCAACGTGATCATCCCGCCGCTCTCGCTCACCGGTGCGACGCTGACCATCCGCCGCTTCCCCCGGTCCTTCACGCTCCAGGAGATGGTCGGCTTCGGCTCGATCGACCAGCAGATGCTGATCCTTCTGGCGGGCCTTGTCCAGGCCAAGTTCAACGTGATCGTTTCAGGAGCCACGGGTACCGGGAAGACCACCCTCCTCAACGCACTGTCGGGACTCATCCCGGACGGCGAACGCATCGTGACCATCGAGGACTCGGCCGAACTCCAGCTCCAGCAGAGCCATGTGATCCGGCTGGAGACCCGTCCGGCGAACGTCGAAGGAAAGGGCCAGGTCACCATTCGCGACCTGGTCCGCAACTCGCTGCGTATGCGCCCCGACCGCATCGTCGTCGGTGAGGTCCGAGGCGGCGAATCGCTTGACATGCTCCAGGCGATGTCGACCGGCCACGACGGTTCGCTGGCGACCGTGCACGCCAACAGCGCCGAGGACGCCCTGATGCGTCTGCAGACCCTCGCCTCCATGTCCGAGATCAAGATCCCCTTCGAGGCCCTGCACGACCAGATCAACAGCGCGGTGGACATCATCGTCCAGCTCACCCGGCACGCCGACGGCGCCCGCAAGGTCACCGAGGTCGCGGTGCTCGACTCGCACGGCCGCGATCCGTACAGGATCGTGACCGTGGCCCGGTTCAACGCCCGGCCGATGGGCACCGACGGTGTGGTCCACGGCGAGTTCCAGGCCCTCCCGCTCCCGCGTCGCGTCGCCGACCGGTTCCACATGGCCGGACAGCCGATCCCCCAGGCCTTCGGGGTCGCCCCCTCCGACGAATATCTCGCCACCCGAGAGGCTCGATAGGTACCTCGACATGGACAACCTCGCACCTCTCACCATCGGCGTCACGCTGCTGTTCTGCGTCCTCGGCGTCATGGGCCTGCATACCTACCACTCGGGTAAGTCCCAGCGTGAAGCCCTCGTCGACAGGCTTTCGGCGACGGGACAGATCGACCTCGGCCCGCACCGCCGCTTCCGGGGGCTCGACCGCCGGCTGCGCCGCACGAAGCTCGGCAAGAGGATCGAGCTGAGGCTCGCGGCCACCGGCCTCGACATCACACCGGGCGAATACTTCCTCTACGTCCTGTGCTCCGTCGCCGCCCTCTGGCTGATCGCGGCCTCCGCGCTGGCCGCGTTCTTCGGCCCGCTGGCAGGGCTCATCGGGATCTGGGGTGCCAATACGTTCCTCAGCTGGCACCGCACCAAGCGCACCGAAGCCTTCATCAGCCAGTTGCCCGAGATCTCCCGGGTACTGGCCAACGCCACCCAGGCCGGCCTCTCCCTGCGTACCTCCATCGCCATGGCCGCAGACGAACTCGAGGCTCCGGCGGGCGACGAGCTCCGCGTCGTCGCCGACCAGCTGGCGGTGGGCCGCACCCTCGACGACGCCCTCGACGAACTCGCCCAGCGCCTGCCCTCCCGCGAACTGGTCGTGCTCGTCTCCACGCTGATCCTCTCCAACCGGGCCGGTGGCCAGGTCGTCTCCTCGCTGCGCAACCTCACCATCACCCTGGAGGAGCGCAAGGAGACCCGGCGCGAGGTCCGGACCCAGCTCTCGCAGGTCAACACCACCGCGTACGCGGTCCCGGCCATCGGCGTGGGGGCGATGCTCCTCGTGAACTCGATCCTTCCCGGAGCGCTCGACCGGATGACGGCGTCCGTCGCGGGCCAGATCGCGGTGGTCGTCTCACTGGGCCTCTACGCCCTCGGATTCGTCGCCATCCGCCGCATTTCCAAGATCGATATCTGAGGAGGGGACCGGTATGGAACTGCTGCTCGCTCTAGTCGTCGGCCTCAGTGTCTTCGGAGCCTTCAAAGGCATACGGATGTACCGGGCCGAGGCGAAACTCCCCGGCGACCTCGCCATCGCCCTCGAAGTGGGATCCACCCGCACCACCGCGGTGGGCTCCGGTATCGACCGGCTCGGGATGCGCTGGGCGCCCCTGGTGCTCCGGCTGATGGGGCCGAAGCAGGTCAACGAGAAGCGCCGCAAGATCGACATGGCGGGCAACCCCGGCGGCCTCACCATCGACCGCTACGCCGCACGCCGAGCCGTCTACGGCGGTCTCGGCGGCTTCGCCGCCTTCGCGATGCTCACCAGCGGCAAGATCTTCATGGCGTTGTTCATGATTGCGTTCGGCCTCTTCTGGGGCGAGGTCGGCATCTGGGCCGCCGTACGCAAGCGCAAGGACGACATCGACCGCACACTTCCCGACTTCCTGGACGTCCTGGCCGTCGTCGTCTCCGCCGGGCTCGGCTTTCGGCAGGCACTGGACCGGGTCGCGGAGAAGTACCAGGGGCCCTGGTCCGACGAGCTGCGCATCACCCTGCGCCAGATGGACATGGGCGTCAGCCGCCGGCAGGCGTTCGACGAGCTGCGCAAGCGCAACGAATCCGAACAGGTCGCCATGTTCGTCACGGCGCTCCAGCAGGGCGAGGAACTCGGTGCGCCGATCGTCGACACCCTCATCGCCATCGCGGGCGACATGCGCCGCACGGATGCGCAGAACGCCCGGCGCAAGGCGGCCAAGGCGGTTCCGAAGGCCACCTTGATGGTCACCACGTTCATGATTCCGGCGACCATGATCCTCATGGGCGCCGCCATGCTCCTCGGATCCGACACCGACCTCGGTTCCCTCACAGGAGAGTGAGCGAGAGCCGATGACCATCCCGCTGCAGTCGGACCCGCCCGAGGAGTCCCAGAGCGCCGCCCTGTCCACCCCGGCAGGCCCGGCGCCCACGGTCTCCATCCAGGTCAACGCCCTTCAGGCGCTGGCCCGACAGGTCTTTCTCTTCCGGCTGGCCATGATCGCCATCGGCACCCCGCAGGCCCTCGACAACAGTGCTCCGGGTCTCGCCGGATGGCTGGTGGGCTCGGCGGTGCTGGCGACGGTCGTCGGCTCGTACGCCCTGTACCGGGACTGGGAACGCTTCGGACCGCTCCTCGTGCGCCACCCGCTGCTGCTCGGCATGGACACCGTCTTCGGCGCCCTGCTCCTCTTCACCGCCACACCCGAATCGACCCTCGGTTACGCGGTCGTCTGCACCCCGCTCCTGGCCGGACTGCTCTACGGCTGGCGAGCCGCCGGGATCTTCGCCGTCGTCCAGAGCCTGATCCTGGCCGCGGCCTACGGCGCCGACGCTCACCTCCAGCCCGGTCTGGCCAGCGTCCTGCTGCTCCCCGGCTTCTGCGTTCTTGCCGGTGCGGTCGGCGTGGCACTGCGCAATCTCATGCTCCGTGTCGGGTCGGCAAGCCAGGCACTGACCGAGACCCGGGCCCGCCTCGCCGTCAGCGTGGCGGTGGAGGACGAACGCGCCCGACTGGCCCGTGAGATGCACGACTCCGTCGCCAAGACCCTGCACGGCCTGGCTCTGGCGGCCGACGGTCTGGCCCACTCCTCCGACCGGATGGATCCGCTGACCGTCAAGCACCAGGCAGAACTGGTAGCCAGGTCCGCTCGCCGGGCTGCCGCCGAATCGCGTGAACTGCTGTCCGACCTGCGCCGCGAATCCGGTCTGGACGGCGGGGTCGACATCGTCATCGAACTCCGGGCCAGGGCGGAGGACTTCACCAGACGCCACGGAATGAACGCCGTGTTCCGCACCCTTGGCGAAGCGCCGGTGCCGTTGGTGCCGCAGGTCGTCGCGCGTCAGCTGCTCACCGTCGCCTCCGAAGCGATGGAGAACGCCCACCGGCACGCCCACCCCACCTATCTTGTCGTCCTCGCGGGCATCAAGGGCGACGTCCTTCGCGTCAGCGTGTACGACGACGGCCAGGGCCTGCCCGCGGGTACCACGCTCGACGACCTGAAGCGGGCAGGCCACTTCGGCCTCGTCGGCATGGTCGAACGCGCAGCCTCGATCGGCGCCCGCATCCGCATCGGCAAGGGCCGGGCGGCCAAGGGCACCGAGGTCCGGGTGGAACTGCCGACAGCCGCCCTCGCACCGACCCTGCACAGCCGCCCCGCACCGCAACCGAACTGATCAGCCAACCGAACCTTCGTCCCCACACACCTTGAGAGGAGGTCGCAGAATGCCGGACGACGTCTCCCGCGCGTCGGGACAGAACTGGGCGGCGCACAACCACGCCTCCCAGCACACGTCCCCGCACGACAAGCCGCTCACCACAGACATCAGCTCACCCGGATTCCCTGCCCCCCAGCCCTCCGCAGCCCCTCCGCAATCTGCAGTCCCTCAGCCCTCCGCCGTCCCCCCGCAAGCTGTGGCATCTCAGCCATCCGAAGCGATGCCGCCGTTCCCGGCCGCTCCGGACCTGCCGGCGGCCACCGCCCTGCGAGTCGTCGTCGCAGACGACAACCCGGTGGTACGGGCGGGGCTGGGAGTCCTGCTCAGCGGCCGCGTCGACATCGAGGTCGTGGCAGAGGCCGCGGACGGCCGCGAGGCCTACGACGCCGCTGTACGCCACCGGCCGGACGTCGTTCTGCTCGACGTCCGGATGCCCGGCGTGGACGGCATCTCCGCTTTGCCGCACCTCGTGCAGATTGCACCCGTGATGATGCTGACGTACAGCCGCGAGAGCGACATCGTCCATGAGGCGCTGCGCCTGGGTGCGGGCGGCTACCTCGTCCACGGCGAGTTCACGGCCGACCAGCTGGTGCAGGCGGTACGCGACACGAAGAGCGGCCGTGCCCACTTCACCGCCACTGCGGCCAATGCCCTTCTCGCCCATATGCGCCAAGGCCCGGACCAGCAACCGAGGCACCTCCCGGAGGGCCTCGGAGCGGCCCTGTCCACCGGCGTCCCGTACGCGGGCCCCGGCTATCCGGCCCAGCCGCCGGGGAGCGGGCCCTACGGGCCTCCCGCCCCCGGGCCCTCGGGGGTGCGACCCGCAGACGGACCGCAAAGCCTTTCGCACATGCAACCTGTTGTGGCACAGTCTTCGACAGATGCAGGACCACATCGGGTGCAGCCGTCCAACAAGCAGCAGTTCGACCTGAGTTCGCGGGAGGTGGAGGTCATGGAGCTCATCGCCTCGGGCATGAGCAACCAGCAGATCGCCGCGACCTGCTTCATCAGCGAAAAGACCGTCAAGAACCACATCAACAGGATCTTCACCAAGCTGCACAGTGGCAGCCGCAGTGAGGCGATCGCCCGTTGGCTCGGTACTGCGCCGAGCGCGGGACCTGGAACGAGGGGGACAGGCAGCCATGGCTGAACGGGGGAGGAGCGACCCCATCACGGGGACGCGGATAGGACGACGGGCCCAACGCGGGTTTTGGGCCCGGCTTTGGGCCCTGGGACCCTGCGCCGAACAGGGTGTCCCGCCGTACGTTTCTCATGTCGCCAACGGCACCGGCCAGGAGGAAGCCGGTAACGGAAGCGGCACCACAGAGACATACGCGTCGGCCGGCTACCGGTCGGCCGAACCCGGAGGGGCACACCATGAGCAACCTGATGCTGAAGGCTTCCGTCAACGCCAAGGTCTGGGCGAACACGTCCGTCGAGCGTATGAAGGCCCGGGCGGACCGGGGGCAGGGCGCGGTGGAGTACCTGGGCATCATCGTGGTGGTCGTGGCGATCATCGCGGCGCTCATGACGACGAACATCGGAACCACGATCGGGACTGCCATCACTACCCAGATCGGCAAGATCACGGGCGGCGGCGGCGAGTAATCGCCAGACAGACGCGTGAGGCAGGGCAGGCTTTCCCCATCTACATCGTGGTGGTGGCGGGCCTGCTCTTCCTTGCGTTCGCGTACTTTGCCGTCGGCCAGGCATCCATGAAGAAGAACGAGGCCCAGACCGCTGCCGACGCGGCCGCGCTTGCCGCCGCGCAGGATGCGCGCGACAAGCTGAGCTGGCCCAGCGTCTTCGACCTCGATCAGTGGGACGACCTGCTGAGTGGGCGTGGTGTCGACGCGAGCTCCTGTGCAGCCGCCGACTGGCTCGCTTCCAAGAACGACGCCCGTTCGATCAGCTGCGACCCGGACTACTGGCCCGAGGCGTCGTACACCATCAAGGTCGAAACGAAGAAGCCCGTCGGTGACTCGGTGATCGCCAGTACGAAGACGGAGAAGGCCAGGGCCACCGCCAGAGCGGTGATCGAGCCCCGCTGCCGCATCGAAGAGGACACCCGTCCCACGCCGAGTCCTTCCGAGGAGGATGACGGCGACACGGGCGACGGCGAGGAGCAGAAGTCCTACAAAGTCGTCTGCGATGACGATGACGATGACTTCAGCATCGACCCGAAGAATCTGAAACTCCTGCCGGATCTGGCAGACCTTTTCTCCGTCCACCTGGCCGACAAGTAAGTGAACGACACCGAGAGGACCACGCCGATGCGTGCAGCCATGACCCGGATTCGACTCAAGGGGGCAGCTGTGGCTGCCGCCTCTGTAGCCATGGCTGTCGTGCTGACGGCATGCGGGGGCGACACGGGATCCGACAAGCCGGAGAGCAAGACCAAGGAGCCCTCCGCTTCCTCCGACGGTCAGAAGAGTCAAGCGCCTGCACCGGCTGAAGAAGACGATGGACAGGTGCTCGCCACGATCACGGGCAAGGACGGCGTGGTAGCCACCGTCAGCTCGGCCAAGCGAGAGTCTGGCGGGTTCATCACGGTCAAGGGACGGGTGGCGAACGGCTCCAAGCAGATTTGGGCAGCTGTCGGATGGCAAGGAATGGAGCAGGAGCTCGTGAACAACGGGGCTTCCATGGCAGGTGCTTCGTTGGTAGATCGAGAGGGCAAGAAGCGTTACCTGATCCTCCGTGACACTGATGGCCGCTGCCTGTGCACAAAGTTCGAGGGACTTCCGCCCGGGGGAGAGGCACCGTTCTTCGCCCAGTTCCCCGCACCGCCGGAGACCACCTCAGAGGTCGAGTTCCAGATCCCGACCATGCCCACCGCGACGATCAAGATCTCGGGGTGACGACCGCCATGCAGCCACCCACCCCCACACGCGTCGCGTCACGCAGCGCGATGCGCCACCGCGTCGGTCTCTTCGCTGCCGCAGCGGTAGTTCTCGGCACGTCCACCCTCTGGGGAGCGACCTCCGCAACGGCAGACGACAGTCCCACGGCCGTCCCCAGCGCCTCACCGCCGGTAGAGATCGACGCCAATTCACCTGGCCTGATGCTCGGTGACGGCGCGACCCTCGGTGACGTCCGCGTCCTCGACATCAAGTCCATCGTCGAGGACCTGAGCGGCGAGGAGCGCCGGGCGGACACCAACGCGGACATCACCTTCGCGCTGCAGGCCGAGGTCCTCTTCGGCAAGGACAGCGCAAAGCTGAGCGGCGCGGCCAATGCGCGGATCAACGCGATCGCCGAGGAGATCAAGACCCAGAACGCCACCAAGGTGCGGGTGTTCGGGTTCACCGACAACCTCGGCTCCTCCGCCCACGGCGACGTGCTCTCCAAGCAGCGGGCCAATGCGGTGCAGGGCGTACTCGCCCAGAAGCTCCCGAGCGTCACCTTCGAGATTCGTGGCTACGGGGAGCAGTACCCGATCGCCGACAACGCAACCGAAGAGGGCCGCAAGAAGAACCGCCGCGTGGAGGTCTCCTTCCCACGCACCAGCGGGTCGCAGAGCTGATACGCAGTCCCCGGGGGTCCGGTGCCGTGACCGTGTGGTCACGGCACCGGACCCCTGCGCGCGGGTGCGGTGCCGTAAGAATGGGGTCCCGGTGTCGGCAGTGAGGAACGGAATGATGGCGTGGTCCCGAGGCGGTGCCGCCATCGCAGTGGCGGCGCTCTGCGTTGCGCTGCTTCCGGGGAGAGCCGTTGCAGCGATCCCCGCCGAAGATGTACCGGGGAGCGCCCCGGCCTACCGGCCTGCCGCCGACGCGGTGCCGATCGAGGGGACCGCATCGAGTGCGGACGGTCCCGAGCTGGAGCGCGCCGGCATCTACACGGACACCATCGGCCGGGGGCAGAAGAAGTACTACCGCGTCCAGCTGGATGACACGTCCAACGCCTTCGTCTCGACGGTACTTGCGCCCCCTCCGGGTTCGCGGAGCGGGATCCTCGACGGTATCCGGGTCTCGCTGGCCTCCACCGACGGTACGCAGTGCGGCACCGGCGAGAGCGTGACCTTCGGAGGCGAGTCCACCCGCCCCGTCGCGGGCTATGCGTCGCGCCGCATCGAGTCGAACCGGCCCTGCCAGCAGGCCGGGGAGTACCTCTACACCGTGGAGTGGGCGGGAGCGGGGACCGGCGGCGCCGCTGCCCAGGACTGGCCCATCGAGCTCACCTATATGGCTGAGCCCGGCCTGAAGCCGGGCGCCGCCGACCCCCAGGTGCCGACCGGCTGGAGCTCGAAGGCGCCCTCGTCGAACTCCGGCACCCCGAGGAAGGCCACCGGCGGCACGGGTTTCAACGATGCGGCCGCAGTGGACCAGGGCGCCTGGAGGGACGACGTCCGGCCCGGCGAGAGCCGCTTCTACAAGGTGCCGGTCGCGTGGGGTCAGCAGCTGTTCCTGCGGGCCCAGCTGGCCAACTCCGCCTCAGGAAGTGGGTCTTTCGCCGTCAACGGGCTGCGATTGGCTCTCTACAACACCGCGCGCGGTCAGGTCGCGGACAAGTCCACCAGCTACACGGGCGCGCCCACCGGCCTGGATCTGGGCACGGCTCCGGCCGCCTACGCCAACCGCTCGTCGAGCGGCTCGGGAGGGCAGCAGGCGATGCGCTTCCAGGGCTGGTACTACATCCAGGTCTCGCTGGACCCCAAGGTGCCCAGCAGCGTCCCGTTGACGCTCGACGTCGACCTCAAGGGGACGGCGCAGGCGGGTCCGGCCTACGACGGTGACGCGGAGGCGGCAGGATTCGGCCTCGCTGACACAGGCGTAGCAGCTGGAGGCAGTGTCACGATGCGGGTGGTCGGCATCGCCGGGATCGGAATCGGAACGGTACTCGTGCTGGGCCTGGGTGCCTGGTACGCAATCGGCCGACGGGGCCGCCGCTCGGCCGGCGCCCATGCGGCCTGACGCCGCGATCGAAAGGGCCGTGCGTCTCCTCGGACACTGACCGCGTGCACACGGTCGCCGCAGAGTTTGTTGATGTCGTCCACGTCCGAAGTGACGACCATCCGCGGTCCTGCACGATCCAGGGCGGTCGCTGCCACCACGGAGCCGATGGCGTAGGTGTGGCCGTGGAGGTTCGCCTTGCGGAGCGGATCGATGGCCTGTCACGTGATCGCTTCTGTAACGGGCAGCACTTCAAGGGGGACACGTGCCACCGGAAGCGGTCCGTACGAACCTTCGAATGCCAGGCTTCGATCACCGTCGGATCACTGACGGCGACCAGCTTCGAGGCCAACAACGTGCTGCGGGCGGCCGGCGCACTGGAGCCGCGCGCCGCCCCGTTCGACCGGGGCACGTTCTGACACCGGGGCAGGCACCTGGGGAACGCGCCGGGGTCCGGGCGACGGATCCGACGCCCCGGCCCGCCCGCAGATCGCGCGGTCACGGTCCGGGCAGCAGAGCGCGGAACCCGTACCGGCTCACAGCATCGCCGCGAACCCCGCGATCAGTCCCACCGAGAACAGCCCCAGCACCACCGCGAACACTGCCGGCATCAGCAGAGGTCCCCATGCCCCCGGCCCCGCCACCGTGGCGCGCCCGGACGGGTCTGCGGGGTCGTACGTGACCCGTATCGGTGCCCCGACCTCGAAGCCGAACGGTCCCGGAGCATGGTCGGTGAACTCCACCTCCCGGCCGTCCGGGGTGCGGAAGGCGAAGACGTACTCCGTGCGGTAGCGGTTCTCCGTCCCGGACCCGCGGTCCTCCACGCGCCGGTCCGAACACCGGCCCTCGACGTGTTGTCCGTGCCGCACCAGCCGCAGCACCCGGATCAGCCGGAGGGCGGAACGGACTGCGAACGCGCCGAGGAACAGGCCGAACAGCAGCAGGAAGGTGGCCGTGCCACCGGGCAGTACGTCCATGAACGCGGCTCCGGAACGGGTTACTTGACGGTGATGGACTCGACGAACGCATCGAGATCGGCCGGGCTCAGTGCGCCCTTCACGGCGTTGACCCGGATGGCGAACGGTACGTCCTTCGAGTCGACACCGGCCACCACGATCCCTGTCATACGGGTTCCCTTCGGGGGAGTCCGTTCTTCGCCCGACGAGGTGAACTCGTAGTCGATCCTCCGTGCTTCACGGGCGCTCTCCTCACCGCTGAGCCGCACGTCCTTGGTGTCCTTGCGGGTCGCGCCGAACCCGATTCCGGCGCCCGCCGCAGCCGCCGCCTCTTCGGCGTCGCTGACGCCGGTGGCGAAGTTCAGCTGAACCGACACCATGCCGGTGCGCAGCCCGCCCTCCTCCTTGAGGGCGACCGCGGCATTGGCCTCGGCACGCTCGGCCGCCGGCTGCTCGGCGTACCCCTGGTCCTCGGGGTAGCCGACCGACAGGCTCTTCGTGTCGAGCGTGCCCCATCCGTCGGGGACCGCGGCGGCATCCGTACCGCCGCAGCCCGTGAGCAGGGTCAGGCCGAGGGCGACTGCGGCAGCCGCGCCGAGCGCCTTTGACTTCGTCAACGTCATCGCCTCTTCGTCGTGCGTGTTCACTGCGCGCAGTAGCTGTACGGGAGGTACGTGCGCTGGTCGCCCCGCGGAGCTCCGAGGAACTGCGCGTCCGTCAGTGTCTCCTTCTTGTGCTCGTCGGAGATCGAGAACCCGAGGCTCATGCCGAGCGAGACCTCGAAGCCGAACTCCTGGGCGTCCGTCTCGCCGTGGTACTGCATGGTGCTCGACAGGCCGTCCTGGAACATCATCTGCTCGAAGGGGTCGTTACCGGCAGGCTTCTTCTGCAGGGACTTGTCGCCGAACATGTACTCGAACGGGGCGGTGTTGTTTCCGTTGCCGTCCAGCCACTGCTCGGCGAGGGCGCGCTTGTCCTCCGTGGCCTTGTCCGTCTCCTTTCCGAAGACGATCGAGTTCGTCTGGACCTCGATACCGGTCTCGCCGGAGGAGTCGGTGACGCTTCCCTTGCCGCCCCGCTTGTCCTTGTCCTTCTGGCCGTTGTCGCCGCCGGCCTCGCCCTTGTCGGACGTCGAGGTCTTCTCCACCGTCTTCGTCATGTCGATCCGGACGATCTTTCCGGTCTTCTGGTCGCGGGTGACGGTGATGGCGCCCGTGTTGGTGTTCTTCGCGCCGGCTGTGCCGCCCAGCGGGCCTGCGGTGCCGCCGACCTTGCCCTCGAGTTCGAGCTTGGCGGTGTACGTGTACGACTCGTTGCCGTTCACGTCGTCCTTGGTGATGGTCACGTCCGGCGAGAACTTGGCCTTGCCGCCCAGCTTGGCGCCGAGCTTGGTGTCGTCGCCCGCCTTGATGGACAGACCGCCGTCCGCGTACACGTTGAGGCCGATGGTCGAGTAGGAGATCTTCTTGTCACCGATCTTCTTCTCGATGTCTTCCTTCTTCTCCGCCCACTTCATGCCGGAGTACCAGCCGCCGCCGTAGCCGCCGCTGTGGGTCATCGAGGTCTCCCACATCTTCATTTCCTCGATGTCGTCCCGCATCTTCTGGGCATCCGCCTCGCTCTTGAACACCCAGGTGTCACCATTGGTGATCTTGATGCCGCCGCCGATGTCGACGTCCGCCTTGCCCAGACTGCCGAGCTTGACGCCCGGGGTGCTGGCGTTGACGCCCGCCGACGCGGCGTCGGTGAAGGTCATGTAGACGAGCTTGTCGTTCTCGTCGACCTTTCCGTCCTCGTTCACATCGGTGTTGGCCTGGGCGACCTTCTGCTGGAAGCCGTACTCCTCGCCCCACTCGAACCAGCCGATCTTGACCTTGCCGCCCGCGGTGTCGGAGACGTTGGAGATCTGGCAGAGCTTGGGCTCGTAGTCGGCGTCGGTCTTCGGCTTCGCCGTGCCGTTCCCACCGGTGGTGCAGCCCGCGCCGGCGCCGGTCAGCGAGCTGATCGCGCACCGGATGCCTTCCCCGATCCGGCCGCCGATACCGGCCATGGCCAGCGCGCTGATCAGCGCGACGACCAGGACGATGACGCCGAGATACTCCGTGGCCGTGGCTCCGCCGTCGCGCCAGTTGTACGCATGCGGGTACGGCAGCGGGGATGCGGACGGCGTGCCGCGCTCCTCCATCAGCCGGTCCAGCGCGAGCCCCACGGCCGCGCCCGTGGCCATGGAGACGATCGGCATCAGGATGCCCTCGGTGCCCACGACGTCCCAGGAAACGACGTAGCCGTACAGGAGCCCGGCCACCGGGACGGCCAACGTGCCGAGCACGTACAGGAAGCGTGAGCCGCGCTGCTCGTCGGGGAGGGCGCGGGCGGCGCCCAGGACCGTCAGTACGGTGACGAGGACACCGGGCAGATGCAGCAGGGCCAGTCGCCATCCGAAGAGTTCGAGTCGTTCATCGGTGGCGAGTGTCTCGAAGAGTGCCCGTGTGACGAGGAAACCGGCGGCAACGTAGATGAGGGCGCCCGCAGCCCAGCTGCGGGTGAGAGGGAAGAACCAGCCGCGTCGAGCGCCCGGGGTCCCGCCGGGGACGCGCCCCGGCGATATGTGGCCCGCGCCTTTGTCTCCCCAGCCGCCACCGCTCACGGTCCAACCCCTCTCCGAACGCACGCATGTTGCCCTGTCGGGCGTGAGCGTACGGCTGGAATGCGCCCGTGACCTGGGCCCTCGGCCCCAAAACCGGGCCCAAGTGCGAGTGACGTACCGGACGATTCCGGTTTGGGCCGGGGGTGGGTCCCTGGACCCACGCGCCGGGCCGGGGCGGCTGAATATTCTCGCTGGTGAGCCGGTCGGCCGGCGCCGAAGCGAAGTGTTCACGCGGTGAAGGGGTGAGGCGTTCCATGGGTGCCGGGTTCTTCCACTCGTACCACCTGGGCTGGACCCGGGTGGATGCCGGGACACTGCTCGGCGATCTCGAAGCGGCGGGGCTCCGGCTGGCCCACCCGGTCAGCGGGCGCATCGTGCTCGACAGTCAGGACCCCGCATCGCCGGGGTCCTGCGGGACCCGGTCGCCGGTCTCCAGGGAGCAGCTTCTCTCCATCGCCGGGCTGGAGAGACTGGACGGGATCGGTGTGCGGCTGTGGGTGAGCCATGACATGGACGTCCTGATGCGCATCCGCCGGGCGGGGCCGCGGGTGGCCGTGGCCGAGTTCGGCCTCGGGGAGCTGCCTCCGAGGGAGCTGGAGAATGCCGTGCGGGCGATCAGGCTGACGGTCGGGCGGGCGTCCGTGCTGTGCATCGGGTTCGTCGTCGACCGCGAGGGTGTGACCGCGGGGACGGACTGGGACGGGGTGGTCGTCGACGGGACGGCCGGTCTCGACGAGTGGCCCGACGTCCTTGCCGTGCGGGAGGACATCGCGACCCGGCATCCGCAGCTGGCGGCCCTCGAGCCGGTCGACCAGTCACCGTGGCGGGTGTTCGGGAACGCCGCCCTCAGCGTGTGACGTGCCCTCGACGGCGAAGCCGGCCGTTCAGGCCCCGGAGTCGCGGACCGGCGCCTCGGCTCTCGACTGCGTGAGCGTCTTGCTGCATGCCCGCCGCAGTGCGCGTGCCGCGGACTGCACCTACTGCACCTCACCGGCATCCATGCTCCCGCGCAGGGACTCCCCGTTCAGCGCTTCACCGGCTCGCCGTCAGGGCGCAGGCCGTGCCTTGGCGCTGCGACGTGCACAACTGACGTGCGCAACCGACGGGCGCTGCGGCGGGACGGGGAAGCCGACGGCCGTCGTCGGCCCGCACGGCCAGGGTCTGTCCGGGCGACAACCCGGGCACACTGGCCGACATGCCTCTCTCCCTGCATCACGTCGTCATCGACGCCCACGACCTGCCCGCCCTGGCCCGGTTCTGGGCCGAGGTACTGGGCTGGCGGATCCTGTCCGAGCGGGAGCGGGAGGTCGTCATCGGGCCGGACGAAACCGCGCCGGTGGGAATCTGCTTCATGCCGGTGACGGACCGTAAGGTCGTCAAGAACCGCCTGCACCTCGATCTGACGTCCGCCGCACAGGACAGGGAGGCCGAGATCGAGCGCATCCTCGCACTCGGCGCCCGCAGGGCGGACGTCGGGCAGAGCGGCAACGAGTCGTGGACCGTGCTGGCCGATCCGGAGGGGAACGAGTTCTGCGTGGTCCGCCCGAAGGAGACCCTCATCGGTTGAGGACGTGCCCGGGCGATCACGTTCCACGCCGGCTGACGGTTCCTGCCGGCGCGGTGCGAGTTGGGTCCCTGGGCCCAAGACGGGTGGCCGTCCGGGAATTAGCGTCGGCGCTGCAGGTGATCGACGCCCGTCCCGGCGCTCCCCCACGGCGCCGGGCCGGGCCGCAACCGGAAGGTGACGACGGACATGCCCACGGCTGAGCAACTGACCCTGACCGACGAGGAGTCCCGGCTCCTGCAGCAGGGTCTGATCGAGTGGAGCGGCCCCGCACGCTGCACGGAGGAGTTCGCCGTGGCCATGGGCTTCGACAGTACGCACGACCTGAACCGCCGGGGCATGTGGATCCGCAGCGCCCTCGCCGCGAGAGAGGCTCTGGACCCCATGGACTGGGCGAGGGCCCTGCTTGCGACGGAGCTCGCCTTCGCCAGCGATGTGGTCGGCTCGGGATACGAGTGGTCGACCACCACCGGATGGCCCGACGACACCACCGTGCGCGTCCTGCGCTCGACCCAGCTGAAGCTGATCCGCACGGTCGCCCCGCTGATCGGCCGGGGCCTCGGCACCCGCGGCGAGGCCGAGCGCTAGGGGAGTCCGGCCCGAGTCCGCAGAGTTGGGCCCGCGGGCCCAAGACAGGGCGTATCGCGGGTGGTTAGCGTCGTATGCATGTCAGTTCTGGGGGATGTGCGTCGTCGGTTACGCCGTTGGTCGCGGAGGGCTGTGCCGCGTACGGATGTGCGCCTGGCGGGTCTGCGTAGGCCGCAGCGAGGTCAGGGCGCGATCGAGTATCTCGGCCTGGTCGCCGTGGTGGCGGCCATTGTCGGTGCGCTGCTGGTGACCGGGATCGGCCCTCAGCTGGCGGAGCGGTTGGGTACGGCTGTCTGTCAGGTGACCGGTGGCAGCAACTGCGGTGGCAGTGGCGGTCCGGAAACGCAGGGCGGCGACTCGGGGTCGCCGGGTGATGGGCTGCCGGCGTCGGACGACGGTGCTCCGAAGTCGCAGACGCAGATCGACTACGACGCTGCGCTGAAGGAGCTCCAGGACGCGCAGAAGGACGAGAAGACCAGTTCGGACAAGGCTCTTGAGGCGGCGAAGGAGCTTGCCAAGATCCTTGCCGAGGAGCTGGGGATCACGGACGCCCTGGACTGCATCACCAAGGGCGACATGGGTGCGTGCACCGAGACGTTGATCAATGTGCTGTTGAGCCTTGTGGGCGGTGCGGTCGGGAAGCTTGCGGCGAAGTACGGGGCGCCGTGGAAGTGGAAGAAGGCCGCTCAGCTGATCAAGAAGCTCAAGAAGCACGGCGGGGATCTGTACGACGGGCTGAAGGGCCTGATCAAGAACCGTAAGAAGGTTCAGGACGCCGAGAAGAAGCTCGCCGACGCGAAGAAGAAGCTCGACACGGAGAAGAAGGACCCGCCGAAGAAGGACGACCAGCCGGAGAAGCCGACCACCTGTCCGGTGAGTCACAGCTTCCCGCCCGGCACCCCGGTCCTGGTCGCCACCGGCAAGCGTGTCCCGATCGAGTCGTTGCGGGCAGGGGACGAAGTCGTCGCCACCGACCCGGTTCGCGGTGTCTCCGGGGTGCGCAGGGTGACGGAGACCTTCACTACGTACGACGACAAGGAGTTCACCCGGCTGAGCACCTCCGCCGGTCAGGTCACGGCCACCGACACACACCCGTTCTGGCTCACCGGCCGGCAGCGGTGGGTGGACGCCGGCGACATCGTGACCGGAGACCGGCTGCGGCTGCCGGGTGGAGCTTCGCTGCTCGTGACCGGGGTCTCCCGGTACACCGGGCAGCAGACGACGCACGACCTGTCGGTCGAGGGAGTCCACGCGTACTACGTCGGCATCGGCGCCGCCAGCGCGCTCGTGCACAACAACGACTGCGAATTCGAGACGGATCCGAGCGTCAAGGGCCCCGCAGCCGGCAAGAAGCTCAAGCCGCCGCACGCCCGTCACACCGTCGCAGGGGCGCGCAACGGCATGGTCAAGGAGAAGAACACCGTCATCCTCAAGGGCAACGAGGCGAACGTCCAGAACGACATCAAGGGGATCGCGGAAGGCAAGGGGAAGCTCGTCGACAACGGCAGCGCCTACGAGATCAACGGCCGTAAATACGGGGTGGAGGAGAACGGCCGGACGTTCCCGATCTCCGGCAAGGGCCTCGTGGAACTCGACAGGAACGAGTACGCGGCCCTCAAGGAGATCGCCAAGGCGGGAGGAAAGACGGATTCGCCCGCTTTGACAAGGAACCCCCGCTTCGCCAACCATCCCGAAGTGATCGAGAAGGCCAAGAAGGTCTACGACGGGACCTATTCGTGACTGTGCTCTACAACTTCCTCACGGTGCACCGGCCGGAGCCGCAGACCATCGCGGCGGCCCTGGCCGGTGCGATCGGTCTGCCGGTGGCGGACGCGGACGTGGCCGACGAGGACGATGAGCAGACGTACGACCGCAACTGGGACGCTCCGGTGCTCTGCACCTACCGCGGCGTGGGCGGGGACGTGGCGCTCGCCTGGGATGTCTCCGTGTCGGACGCCGTGGCGTCCCCGCCCGACGAGGCGGAGGCGGCACTGCGGCTGGCGGGCCGGCTCGGTACGACCGTGTTGTATCCCGCACAGGAGCAGGCGCCGTCGGCCTACTGGGCGGCGGGCCCGGACGGGACGGTTACCCGGGCACGGTTGCTGGAGACCGACGGCGAGGGGGACGGAGAGGCCCCGGCCGTCGTGGTCGACGCGGTCGAGGCACCCATGGCGCAGCTTCCGGCCGCCCGTGTCGAGGTACTGGCCGAGATCCTGCGGGAAGAGAAGCTGCCTACCCCGGTCGCCGATGGATTCGCGGACATCACGGACCCCCGGCGCACCGCCCCCGCGGAGAGCCCCGTGAACCGCGCGCGCGAGGCGCTGCTGCTCTGGGAGCGGCTGGTACGCCGCATCGCCGCCGACTGGGCGCCGACCGGACGCTATCCGTTCGAGTTGTACGTCGAGGACCTCGGCACCCGCGACCGTCTGGAGGAGCTGATCGGGGCGGCCTCGGGCGAGGAGCGGGAGCCACTGGCCGGAGCCGTCACGGCGCTCGACGCGGTGTTCCGCGCACACACGGAGGGCGACGCCGGCGCGCTGCTCGGACGTCTCACCCGCTCGGGTGCGGCGGTTGCCGAGCGCGGCTGGTGGTGGTCCCGCCGCCCGGCCCGGCTGCCCTGGGAGCGCTGAGGGCGCGGGCCCGACGCCGACGGCCCCGTGACGGGCGCACGGACCCCGGGGCCGACCCGCCGGGTGACGCGGGCGTGGAGGCAGCGGCGGCACCGGCGATTGGGAGCAGGGCGGGCGCCTGTGGTCATAATCGGCCGCATGCCCGACAACCTGACCAGCACCCGGCCGCCGGGGCCGCCTCCGCACCGGCGCGCCGTCCGCCTCCGCGCGGCGGCGGCGTTCCACGCCGCAGCCCCTGCCCTCGCGGCCTACGCGGGCGTCCGTGTCATCGGGCTCGTCGTCCTCTGGGCCTCCGCTTCCCTCGCGGGCAAGGACGCACTCAAGCTGCTCGGCGGTCGCTGGGACTCCGTCTGGTACCAGCGCATCGCCGAGCACGGTTACCGCTACACCGTGACCCTTCCCGACGGCAGCATCCACTCCGACCTGGCCTTCTTCCCGCTCCTGCCCGCGCTGGAACGCGCCCTCGCCGAGGTGACCCCGCTCACCGTCCGGGGAGCGGGAATCACGGTTGCCTGGGCCGCGGGGCTGCTGGCCGCCTGGGGGATCTTCGCCGTCGGGGCGCGACTGCACGGCCGGCGCACCGGGGTGGTGCTGGCGGCGCTGTGGGGCGTGTATCCCACGGCGTTCGTGCAGTCGATGGCGTACACCGAGACACTCTTCACCGCGCTCGCCGCCTGGGCGCTGTACGCAGTGCTCAGGGACCGCTGGATCGTGGCGGGCGGGCTGTGCGTCCTGGCGGGGCTGACCCGGCCCTCGGCGGCCGCGCTCGTGGCCGCACTGGCGGTCGCGGCCCTCGCCGTCCTCGTACGGGAGTACCGGGCGGGCGCCCGGGAAGGCCTCCTGCGGCGGCATGCCCGCATGCTGGCGGGTGTCTGCCTCGCACCACTGGGCTGGCTCGCGTACGTGGTGTTCGTCGCCGTGCGGGAGGGCAGCCCGTTCGCGTACTTCGAGGTACAGGCGGCCTGGGGCAACAGCATCGACGGCGGCCGGGCGCTGGCCTCCTTCATCGTCGGCCTGCCGCTGCCCGCCGCGCTCGGCCTGTGCGTGGCGCTCGGGCTGCTGGCGTGGCTGGTAGCCCTGTGCGTACGGCAACGGCAGCCGCTTCCCGTCCTGGTGTACGGCATCGCCGTCGTCGTCATCTCACTGATCGGCTCCGGGTACTTCGGGTCCCGGCCGCGGCTGATGATGCCGGCGTTCCCGCTGCTCCTCCCGCCCGCCGTCGCGCTGCTGAGGCTGCGTACGACGGCCCGTACGGCCGCGGTCGTCGGCGTGCTCGCCCTGGCCTCCGCCGCCTACGGGGCCTGGACGCTGCTCGGCTCGGGGCCGCCCTGATCGCGGCGGAGTCCGCAACGCTTCCCGCTCGCCGTTTGGGCCCACGGGCCCACGCGCCCGCGGCCTCCCGGTTGTTAGCGTGCAGACTCCGGGTGCACTGTCGGTCAGGAGCGTTGACGATGAAGGTACGTACGACTGTCATGGCGGCGACCGTGGCCGTCCTCTGTCTCACGGCTGGCGCGTGCGGGCCGGACGACAGCGCGGACAAGGGCGACGGCAAGGACGGCGGGAAGGCCGGCAGCAAGGCGAGTGCCTCGCCCACTCCGGGTGCCGACGCCGGATCCGCTCCCGGTCCCACGCCCACCAGCAACGGCAGGACGCTCACGGAGGCCGAGCTCACCGAGGTGGCCCTGGTCAACGGCGAGCTGCCGGAGTACGACTTCGCCAAGATGCCGGGCGGCGACGAACGCGGCACCGAGCAGTCCGAGGACGAGGCCTGCCGGCCGATTGCCTCGATCATCAACGGATCGCCCGAACCCGCCCCGGCCGCCACCGTCTTCCGTACGGCCATGGACACCTCGGAAGAGGGCCAGGACGACCAGACGGTCGTCACCGAGATCCTCACCTCGCACGCACCCGGCGGGGCCGAGCAGCTGCTCCGCTCGGTCCGGGACGCGGTGAAGGCCTGCGCGGACGGCTTCCGTACGACGAGCGACGACGGGCCGTCCACGTACAGCGGGGTCAAGGCGCTGCCCGCGCCCGAGGCGGGGCAGGAGTCGCTCGCCTACCAGGTGACGGGCAGCATCGAGGGGGAGGGCGTGCCGCTGGTCTTCCAGCTGGTTCGGACCGGGTCGACGGTCGTCACCTTCTACGCCGTCAACTTCCTTTCGGCCATGACACCGGAGGTACCGGCCGAACTCGTCACCGCCCAGGTGGCCAAGCTCCCCTGAGGCCCGGAGGGTGTTCGGCCCGCTGCCCGGCCTGTCCGGCCCGAACGGCTCCGGGGCGCTGGAAGGAGGCTCGCAGCCCCCCCTGCCCCCTGCTACCGGGTCGCGGCGGCGACCTGGACCCGCGCGCCCGGCCGCAGTCCCCACTTCTCCATCGCGCCGGCCTCCGACTCCACCACATGACGGGCGCGCAGCCGGGGCATGCCGAGGCGGCCCGGCTTCATCGTGCGGACCGCCAGGACGTTGAACTTCCGGTCCAGGTAGGCCACATCGATCGTGAACCGCATCCGGAAGGTGTGCACACTCCCGCACGGTGTGATCAGGAGTGCCCCGTCGACGCCCTGCACACCCAGCAGCCCCCGCGTCCGCGCCCGGTAGGACGCCGCGATCCGCAACGGCACCTCCTGTGCGTGCGAACCCGTACCGACCGTCAGCGTTCCGCTGCCATTGCGCCATTTCCCCATGGGCACCGACCGTAGCCCCCGGAGCCCGGATGTGGGTCCGGATGGGCCACCGGTGGGCCCCAGGGCCCAAGACCCCTGCCGTGCCGCCGGATTAGGGTCGGCACCGTGGACGCCACACTGATTGCGGTCGCCGCGCTCTGGGGCGCCGCCACCGGACTGCTGCTCCCGCGCGCCGCCTACCGGTTCTCCGTCGAGCCGGAGGAGCCCTGGCGGGACGTGTGCCCGGCCGGGCACGCACTCACCGGGCCGGGCCGCGGCTGGCTCGGTTCGACCCGGTGTGCGACCTGCGCCGTGGCCGTCCCCTCGCTCCCGGGAGGCGCGGCCCTGCAGGGGCCCCCGCCGGCCGGACGGCACCGCTACGCACCCGCGGTCCTCGCCCCCGTCGTCACCGTCCTCGCGTGCGCCGCGCTCGCCGCCGCCACCGGCGCCCGGCCCGAGCTCGCCGTCTGGCTGCTGCTGGCCCCGGTCACCGTGCTCCTCGCCGTCATCGACCGCCGGGTCCACCGGCTGCCCGACCGGCTGACCCTGCCGCTGGCCGGCGCCGCCGCCGTGCTCCTGGGGGGCGTTGCCCTGCTGCCCGAGCACGCGGGGTCCTGGACCTCGGCCCTGCTCGGCGGTGCCGCGCTCGGCGGCTTCTACCTCCTGCTGTTCCTGATCAACCCGAACGGCATGGGCTTCGGCGATGTGAAGCTGGCCCTGGCCCTGGGCGTCGCGCTCGGCTGGTACGGGTGGGCGGTGCTGTGTGCGGGAGGCTTCGCCGGGTTCCTGCTCGGAGCGCTGTACGGCGTCGGCCTGATGCTGGTGCGACGGGCAGGGCGCAAGACGGGAATCCCGTTCGGCCCGTTCATGATCGCGGGTGCGCTGCTGGGCCTGCTGTTCGGTGGACTGGCCGCCTGACCGGCCCACCGGCACCCCTGGTGCCGGTCTTTCTGCTCACTGCGCCCGGTCACTGATCGGGGCCGGCAAGCCGGGGTAGCGCCAACGGGCCTACGCTGAAGTCGGTTTCGCGGCCGCCGGATGCAACGGCAGCACCCGCTCCTCCGTCCTACCCATGGGTAGTGCGACCCTGGTGGCTGAGCGCACAGCGAAGGAGCAGCTCATGACGGTGGGAAGGGACACACCCGGCGAAGAGATCCGCCGGCCCGCCGGCCGGCCGCGCCACGGCAACGCCGACTGGCTCACGGGCGCGCGAATCACCGCCGTCCACGGCCTGTTCTACCGTCCCGAGGGACGCGCCGGAGAGCCGGAAGCGGTCGAATTCGTGCTCGCGGGCGGTCAGTCGGTCCTCATGACGTGCGCCTCCGACTGGACGCTGCGGATCACGTCGGGCGCCTGGCCCGGACTTCCCGACTGGTGTGTACCCGCGGGTCAGTGGCAGTTCGCCCCGCTGAGCCAGCTGCCCCCGCCGCCGTACGGAGGGGCCTGGACGGTCGTCGGCACCCAGGAGCGCCGGGACGAGCACGGTGAGGTGCACGAGGCCGTCATCCGGTGCGAGAACGGCGACTTCGTGGTCATCGGCGGGGACACGGTGGCGATCCGCTTCGTCCGCAGCTGAACGGTCGCGGCGCAGGGCCGCCCTACGCGTGCGCGCCCACCGTCACCTTCCCCACCGTCAGCGCGGGCCTGCCCTCCAGCACGGCGCCCACCCGTTCCACCTGCTCCTCCAGCGCCCGGATCTGTGCGGCGTCCAGGACGGACAGCGGCTCCACCGTCACCGCGATCCTCTTTCCCGAGCGGCGCTGGTGCCAGACACCGGCAACCGTGCCGTCCACCAGCAGCACCGGGAAGTTGCCCGCCTGCCCGCCCGCGAGCGCACGCTCGTACGCCGCGCCGGGGAAGAGCCGCTCGCGAGGGTAGGAGGCGACGGTGAACGCGTCGAAGTAGGGGAGCAGACGCACGCCGCGCGCCGGAGCCGAAGGGAAATCGGTGTCGCCCGCCGTCACCCAGGCGGTCCCGCAGTCCTCGAACGCCACCTCCTCGATCGTGCCGTCCCCGGCCAGAGTGTCGAAGAGCTTTCCGGCCCAGCCGCGCGACGCCGCGAGCCACCGGGCGAAGTGGGCCGGGGTGGCGGGGCCGTACGCGTACAGAAAGCGCTGGACGAGCGTGGCCAGCGCCTCCTGGCCGGGCAGCGGAACATGGCCGGGGTTGGTGTACGTGGCCTTGCGGCCGCGGTTGGGGGCGTAGCACAGGGCGCCCCGGTGGCCGGCCAGGTGCAGCACCTGACGCCAGCGCGGCCACATGTCCTGGAACCCGGGCATCACCGGATCCCCGGCCCAGGGCCCGGTGCGGGCCACGACCTCCGCGGAGAGTTCGTCGATCGTCAGCTCGGCACCGGTCAGCGCGTCGGACACCGCCGCCACGACGGCCTCGACCTGGTCCGGCGTCATCCGGGCGTCCTTCGGGAACGGACTCGTCCCGGTCGGTACGGCGGAGAGGGCTCCGGTCCAGAGCGGGAGATCGTCGGCGGGCAGCAGGTGCACCGTGCCGCGCGGGCCGAACGTCTTGACGAGGGTCCGGTCGGTCCACAGTGCCGTGCGCACATCTGTCCGGGTCAGCCCTTCCGCACGCAGTCCCACCGAGAGCTCGGCAGCGGACAGCACCTGGGCATGCGCACCGAGCATGGAGGCGACGGCTTCCGCGGGGGAGGAGGACACGGGGCCCGGGGACCGGTCGGTGTCCTCGGACAGGGACTGCCGGGCCAGCCTCCGGGCATTCGCCTCGGGCCAGGTCACGGTCACGGTGCGGGCGCGTGTCGTCATGGACCGAATCTAGGACGTCAACAGGACAGTATCGGTCCTGTATGGCTGGGGCGCGGAGCTCTCGGGGTGGCCGGAACCCATGCTCGTAGCGAAGTCCCGCGAACTCGGAGAGTGATTATGGAGTGGCGTGGCACGCAGCATCACTTACGAAGGGTTATGGTGGAAACCCCCCCTCGGGCCGGTCCGTAACCCCCCCCACGGACCGGCCCGTTTTTTTGTGGCCAGGCTGTGCGGCCCTTGTGCAGAAGCGATATCGGCTCTGCACCCGGCCCGGTACTCAGCCCCGGTTGGCCCAGATGTTGGTGCTCGCGGTGTCCACCGCGAAGGTGTCGATCTCCGCCAGCTCGGCCGCGGAGAGTGCCGGTGCGGCGAGTGCGGCCACGTTCTCCTCCAGCTGACTCACGCTCGACGCGCCGATCAGGGCCGATGTCATGCGGCTGTCCCGCAGCACCCAGTTCAGCGCCAGCTGGGCGAGGGACTGGCCGCGGCGCACGGCGATGTCGTTCAGCCCGCGCAGCCGGCGGACCATCTCGTCCGAGAGGAGGCCGGGGTCGAGGGACTTGCCCTGCGAGGCGCGCGACCCCTCGGGGATGCCCTTGAGGTACTTGCCCGTGAGCAGCCCCTGGGCGAGCGGCGCGAAGGAGATACAGCCCATGCCGGCCGCCTCCAGCGTGTCGAGCAGCCCGTCGGCCTCCACCCAGCGGTTCACCATCGAGTAGGACGGCTGGTGGATCAGGGCGGGCACCCCCATCTCCCGCAGCAGCCGGGCCGCCTCCGCGGTCTGTGCGGCGTTGTACGAGGAGACACCCGCGTACAGCGCCTTGCCCTGGCGCACGGCGGAGGCGAGCGCCCCCATCGTCTCCTCGAGGGGTGTGCCGGGGTCGAAGCGGTGGGAGTAGAAGATGTCGACGTAATCGAGCCGCATCCGCTTCAGCGAGGCGTCGAGCGAGGACAGGAGGTACTTGCGGGACCCCCACTCGCCGTACGGGCCCGGGTGCATCTCGTAACCGGCCTTGGTGGAGATGATCAGCTCGTCCCGGTACGGGGCGAAGTCCTGCCGGAAGAGCTTGCCGAAATTGAGCTCGGCGGAGCCGGGCGGCGGACCGTAGTTATTGGCCAGATCGAAGTGGGTCACGCCGAGGTCGAAGGCGCGGCGGAGGATCGCCCGCTGGGAGCCTAGGCTGCGGTCGTCGCCGAAGTTGTGCCACAGGCCCAGTGAGACGGCGGGGAGCTTGAGCCCGCTGCGGCCCGTGCGGCGGTACTCCATGGAGTCGTAGCGCGACTCGGCGGCATGATGGGGGAGGTATTCAGTCACGTTTCTCTCCTTATCACGGACTTGTGACAGGCCGGGTTGGGCCCCTACCACTCGTGCGCAGTAATGTGGCGGCTTCGGGGAAAGCCGATGCGCGGCGCGAGAGTGTGAAGTGCGGACCGCGCGGTGATCCCCCCGGGGACCGCCCCGGACCCCCGGCGACGGGGAGGACGGGCCTGTGGTCCGTACGGAACCGAGAGGGTGAACTCAGTGAACTTGCGCGACCTGGTGTACGGGCTCTACGCGCGCCGGGTGGAAGGCCGCCTGGATCACGCGCAGGTACCCAAGCACATCGGAGTCATCCTCGACGGCAACCGGCGCTGGGCGAAGGCGTCGGGCGGTTCGGCCGTGCAGGGACACCAGGCCGGCGCGGACAAGATCTCCGAGCTGCTCGGCTGGTGCAGTGAGACCGAGGTCGAGGTCGTCACCCTCTGGCTGCTCTCCACGGACAACTTCGACCGGCCCGAGGCAGAGCTCATCCCGCTGCTCGGCATCATCGAGAACACCGTGCGCAACCTGGCGGCGGACGGGCGGTGGCGTGTCCACCACGTCGGCACGCTCGACCTGCTGCCGGCGCGGACCCAGACCGTCCTCAAGGAGGCGGAGGAGGCCACGGGCGGTATCGACGGGATAATCGTCAATGTCGCGGTCGGCTACGGCGGACGCCAGGAGATCGCGGACGCGGTCCGGTCCCTGCTGCTGGACCACTCCGCGAAGGGCACGACCTTCGAGGAGCTCGCGGAGGTCGTCTCCACGGACCTCATCTCCGAGCACCTCTACACACGCGGGCAGCCCGATCCGGACCTGGTGATCCGGACCAGTGGCGAGCAGCGGCTGTCCGGCTTCATGCTCTGGCAGAGCGCGCATTCGGAGTACTACTTCTGCGAGGTGTTCTGGCCGGCCTTCCGCAAGGTCGACTTCCTCCGCGCCCTGCGCGACTACGCGGCCCGCCACCGCCGCTACGGCGCCTGACGCTCTCCTCCTCAAGGGCTCCTCCCCATGGGCGCCCCTCTTCACGGGCGGCGCCCTCCGCGCCGAGCCCGTCCGGCGATCGAGGGCGGAACGACCAGGGGCCGCCCCCGTGCAACCCGGGCGGGAGTGCTGGTCCACCCCACGCGCATGGCTTCGCGTGTTCGAGGGAATACCCCTGTCAGGTCGATATCCAGTCACAACCAGGCGGATGTCGCAGCCAAGTGAGCGGAGCCCAGTCCGCTCGCCCGGGAGGCCCTTTGCACACGAAGGACCGCACACCGTGCGGCCGACGCGGAGGGCCGGTGTTCGGCCCGTGCACGGGGTCCGAACCCGGTCCGTCCTCTCCCTTTGGGAAGTTCCGCGACGTCCGTCGCACTCCCCGACCTCGTCCGAGGGGGTACGTCCTTCCGTGGTGACCAGTACTAAGCGCCGCATGCCCGACAGGCGCACCTATGTTCTCGACACCAGCGTCCTGCTGGCCGACCCCAACGCCATGGCCCGGTTCGACGAGCACGAAGTAGTGCTGCCGATCGTCGTGGTCACGGAGCTGGAGGCCAAACGGCACCACCCCGAGCTCGGATACTTCGCCCGGCAGGCCCTGCGCCTGCTGGACGACTTCCGAGTCCGGTACGGCCGGCTGGATGCCCCGATCCCGCTCGGGGATCTGGGCGGGACGCTCCGCGTCGAACTCAACCATTCCGATCCCGGCGTCCTGCCCGCCGGCTACCGGTTGGGGGACAACGACTCACGGATTCTCGCGGTGGCGCGCAATCTGCAGGCCGAGGGGTACGACGTCACCGTCGTCTCCAAGGACCTGCCGCTCAGGATCAAGGCGTCCTCGGTCGGCCTCCTGGCCGAGGAGTACCGCGCCGAGCTCGCCATCACCGACTCCGGCTGGACAGGGATGTCCGAGCTGTCGCTCTCCGCCGAACAGGTCGATCTGCTGTTCGCCGAGGAGACGTTGTACGTCCCCGAGGCGGCGGACCATCCCGTACATACGGGACTGGTCCTCCAGTCCGAGCGCGGCAAGGCCCTCGGCAGGGTCACCGCCGAGGGCAATGTGCGCCTCGTGCGCGGCGACCGGGAGGCCTTCGGGATCCACGGCCGCAGCGCCGAGCAGCGCATCGCGCTCGATCTGCTCCTCGACCCGGACGTCGGCATCGTGTCGATGGGAGGCAGGGCGGGCACCGGTAAGTCGGCGCTGGCACTCTGTGCGGGCCTGGAGGCCGTACTGGAGCGCAGGCAGCATCAGAAGGTGATGGTCTTCCGGCCGTTGTACGCGGTCGGCGGGCAGGAGCTCGGCTATCTCCCCGGCAGCGAGTCCGAGAAGATGAGCCCCTGGGCGCAGGCCGTCTTCGACACGCTGTCGGCGGTCGCCGGCCGTGAGGTCATCGAAGAGGTGCTGGGGCGCGGGATGCTGGAGATCCTGCCGCTCACCCACATCCGGGGCCGCTCGCTCCACGACGCGTTCGTGATCGTGGACGAGGCACAGTCGCTCGAACGGAATGTCCTGCTGACCGTGTTGTCCCGGATCGGGACGAATTCACGCGTGGTGCTCACGCATGACGTGGCTCAGCGGGACAACCTCAGGGTCGGCCGGTACGACGGAGTCGTCGCCGTGGTCGAGAAGCTGAAGGGGCATCCGCTCTTCGCGCACGTCACGCTCACCCGCTCCGAGCGCTCGCAGATCGCCGCACTGGTGACCGAAATGCTGGAGGAAGGCCGGATCTGACGCCGAAAGTCCCAAAGATGCCGCCCGGCGAGCCAAGGAGCTTAGCCGGGCGGCATCGTGTTGCGCTGTCATTTCCGGAAAACACGTGCTCCAAACAGGGTGTGAGCTTTAACACGCAACACAGAATTGCAACGCCCCGTGTCCGTCCGGCAGAGTCTTGCTTCCGTCAGGCCCCGCATACGGCACTCGGGCACCTCCAGAGGTGCCACGCACCACACAACTCAACAATCGCCGTCCGTATGCCGCCCGCGAGCACCACGCGGCACTTCCGCAAGGAAGTTGCCCACCGGGCCCGTGCCTCCCGTGACCCAAGCAGTAGGGAGGCCAGCGTCAAGGGCACGATTGCGCCCGCGAGGTCACCTAAGCGGGCGATGCTGGAAGGACACCATGTGAGCCGGATCTCGGTCCGGGGGTTCGCCGTGGCATCTGCCACCGCGGTCACCACCGTAGGCGCCGTCGTCGGCGTTGCGTCGGGCAGCACTCCCGCTGCTGACGACAACTTCGAAGCGGCCGCAGCCGACACCACGCTGCTCGCAGACATTCCCGCGGGCCAGCAGGCCCAGGTTCAGACCGCTTCGTTGACGCAGCAGGCCGATGCACAGGCCTCCGCAGCTGACGCGGCGGCGAAGAAGTCTGCTGAAGAAACGGCCCGCCTCCAGGCCGCCAAGGACGCCAAGTCGAAGAAGCAGGCGGCCGAGGACAAGCTGGAGGAAGAGCGCGAGGCGAAGGCAGAGGCCGATCGCGCGAGCCGGTCCTCCGTCCGCGACGCCTCGACGTTCTCGGCGCAGGGCTCCTACAGCGTGGCCGAAGTCCAGGCGATGGCCCGCCAGATGATGCCGGCCGACCAGTTCCAGTGCTTCAGCAACATCGTGGAGCGCGAGTCGGGCTGGAACTACCGGGCGAGCAACCCGTCCTCCGGCGCCTACGGCATCATGCAGGCACTGCCCGGCTCCAAGATGGTGTCCGCCGGCGCCGACTGGCAGACCAACCCGGCCACGCAGATCAAGTGGGGCCTCAGCTACATGAACAGCGACCGCTACGGCAGTCCCTGTGCGGCCTGGTCCTTCTGGCAGGCCAACCACTGGTACTAGGAAACCCTCGAGGTTCCCGCGCTCAACCTCGTGAGGCCCCGCACCGTCATACGGTGCGGGGCTTCACGCGTGTACGGTCAATCCGAACAGCTCCGGGGGAGTGATGGGAGCAAGCGGGGGAAAGGGAAATATCATGTCAGGACTTCCGGGGTGGCTCGGGCGGCTGGGCGCCGAACTGACCCAGATCGGGGCACGCCTGGAAGAACGCCGTGCCGAGGACGAACGCCGGGACGACGCCGACGCCGCGGCCTCGCGCACATCCTCGTCGACCGTCTCCACCGTTGCTGCCGGGACTGCGGACGCCGCCGAGCAGGTGCCGCGCCCGCCCACGTACGCCCCCACCGTGGCCGCCAGGCCCGATCCGGTGGCGGCGATCCCCTGGGGAATGCGCGTCGCGGCGGAGGCGGGCTGGCGGCTGCTGGTCCTGGCGGGAACGCTCTGGGTGCTGATGCGGATCATCAGCGCCGTGCAACTGGTCGTCCTGGCCTTCGTCGCTGCACTGCTCGTGACCGCCATGCTCCAGCCGACCGTCGTGCGGCTGAAGCGGCTGGGACTGCCACGCGGTCTCGCCACCGCCGTCACCGCCGTGCTCGGCTTCGTTGTCATGGGCCTGGTCGGCTGGTTCGTCGTGTGGCAGGTGATGGACAACCTCGACACGCTGTCCGACAGGGTGCGCGACGGCATCGACGAGCTGAAGCGCTGGCTCCTCGACAGCCCGTTCCATGTCACCGAGTCGCAGATCAACGACATCGCGAAGAACCTCAGCGACACCGTCGGCACCAACACCGAGGAGATCACCTCCGCCGGACTGCAGGGCGTCACCGTGATGGTGGAGGTCCTCACCGGGATACTGCTGGCGATGTTCTCGACGCTCTTCCTGCTGTACGACGGGAAGCGCATCTGGCAGTGGGTGCTCAAGCTGGTACCCGCCCAGGCCCGGCCGGGCGTCGCGGGCGCCGGACCGCGAGCCTGGCGCACGCTGACCGCCTATGTGCGGGGCACGGTGATCGTCGCCCTGATCGACGCGATCTTCATCGGCCTGGGGATCTACTTCCTCGATGTGCCGATGGCGGTGCCGCTGGCCGTCTTCATCTTCCTCTTCGCCTTCATCCCGCTGGTCGGCGCCGTGATCTCCGGGGCGCTCGCCGTGGTCGTCGCGCTCGTCACCCAGGGCGTGTTCACCGCGCTGATGGTGCTGATCGTGGTGCTGGCCGTGCAGCAGATCGAGGGCCACATCCTGCAGCCGTTCATCCTCGGCCGCGCGGTGCGCGTCCACCCGCTGGCCGTCGTCCTCTCCGTCGCGGCGGGCGGCATGATCGCCGGCATCGGCGGTGCGGTCGTCGCCGTACCGCTGGTCGCCGTGACGAATACCGTGGTCGGCTATCTGCGGGCGTACGGGCGGGAGGCGGCCCTGCGCCACTCGCCGCAGCCACACGGCGCGACAGCGATCGGGGTGGCGCCGACGGAGGCTCCCGGGGCACGGCCGGCCCCGGACACGGCCGCCGCCGACGGGACGGGCGCGCAGGACGAGCCCGGCAAGCAGTAGCGCGCACGCGCACACCTGGCCCGGACGCATAAGAAGGGCCCCGGGGACGGTCGGTCGTCCTCGGGGCCCTTCTCGTTCATGGGTACTGCGGGTGCTACTCGGCGAGTACGGCCTCGGCATCGAGGGTCACGCCGACAGCCTGGATCACCGAAGCGATCTTTACGGCTTCCTGAATGGTCTCACGGTCCACGCCGGCCGTGCGCAGCACCTGCTCGTGGGAGTCCAGGCACTGGCCGCAGCCGTTGATCGCGGAGACGGCGAGCGACCACAGCTCGAAGTCGATCTTCTCCACGCCCGGCTTGCCGATGACGTTCATCCGCAGGCCCGCGCGGAGGTTCCCGTACTCGGGATCCGACAGCAGGTGCCGGGTGCGGTAGAAGACGTTGTTCATCGCCATGATGGCGGCAGCCGACTTCGCCGCGGTGTACGCCTCGGCGGAGAGGTTGGCCTTGGCCTCCGGCTCGAGCTCGCGCAGCACCTTGGGTGAGCGGGAGGCGATCGCGCAGGCCAGGACGGTGCCCCAGAGCTGCTGCTGGGGGAGCTCGCTGTTCCCGATGACCGAACCGAGGTTCAGCTTCAGGTCCTTGGCGAAGTCCGGTATGGCGGACTTCAGTTCGTCGAGTGCCATGTCGGTATCAGCTCACTCGCCCGAGAGGAGCGCGACCGGGTCGAGGGTGTTCTCGCCCTTGGTCCAGTTGCAGGGGCAGAGCTCGTCGGTCTGCAGGGCGTCGAGGACCCGCAGGACCTCCTTGGGGTTACGGCCCACGGAACCGGCGGTCACCATCGTGAACTGGATCTCGTTGTTCTGGTCGACGATGAAGACGGCGCGCTGGGCGAAGCCGTCCTCGCCCTCGATACCGAGGTCACGCATGAGCTCGTGCTTCGAGTCGGCCAGCATCGGGAAGGGCAGGTCGGTCAGGTCCGGGTGGTCCTTGCGCCAGGCGTGGTGCACGAACTCGGAGTCACCGGAGAAGCCGAGAACCTGCGCGTCACGGTCGGCGAACTCCTCGTTCAGCTTGCCGAAGGCGGCGATCTCGGTGGGGCACACGAAGGTGAAGTCCTTCGGCCACGCGAAGACGATCTTCCACTGACCCTCGTAGGTCTTGTGGTTGATCTGCTCGAACTCCTTGCCGGTCTCCAACGACACACAAGCGGTCAGGTCGAACTGGGGGAACTTGTCACCGACAGTGAGCACGCGCACTCCTTGTAGCATAGGAATTCCCTTTTTGGGGGCGTTCCTGGGGGTTGGACGATCCCCACCATGGCACAGAGTGCATTGATCGCGGAAATAGCTACACTCGGTCGCTATGATCGGAGGTACCTATCAGTGGGGTACGTAAACCAGGGCATCAGGGCCAAGCAGCCCAGCCTCTCGCAGCTGCGCGCCTTCGCGGCCGTGGCGGAGCATCTGCACTTCCGGGATGCTGCGGCAGCAATCGGGATGAGTCAGCCCGCACTCTCCGGAGCCGTATCGGCGCTGGAGGTGGCACTGGGTGTCCAGCTCATCGAGCGTACGACGCGCAAGGTGCTGCTCTCGCCCGCCGGGGAGCGGCTCGCGGTGCGGACCGGCGCGGTGCTGGAGGCCGTGGGCGAGCTGATGGAGGAGGCGGAGGCGGTGCGGGCGCCGTTCACCGGGGTGCTCAGGCTCGGCGTGATCCCGACCGTCGCGCCGTATCTGCTGCCCGCCGTGCTGCGGCTGGTCCACGAGCGCTACCCCGAGCTGGACCTCCAGGTCCACGAGGAACAGACCTCCTCGCTGCTGGAGGGGCTGGCGGCCGGGCGGCTGGACCTGCTGCTGCTCGCCGTCCCGCTCGGGATGCCCGGCGTCACCGAACTGCCGCTGTTCGACGAGGACTTCGTGCTCGTCATGGAGCAGGAGCACCAGTTGGGCGGGCGCACCGACATCCCGCGGGAGGCGTTGCGTGATCTGCCGCTGCTGCTGCTCGACGAGGGGCACTGCCTGCGTGATCAGGCGCTGGACATCTGCCGCGAGGCGGGGCGCACGGACGGGGCGCCGGTGACGACGACCGCCGCGGGGCTCTCCACCCTGGTGCAGCTCGTCGCGGGCGGTCTCGGGGTGACGCTGCTGCCACGGACGGCGGTGACGGTGGAGACCGGGCGCAACGAGGCGCTGGCCACCGGCTACTTCGCGGATCCCGCCCCCTCGCGGCGGGTCGCTCTGGCGATCCGTACGGGCACGGCGCGGCACGAGGAGTTTCAGGAGTTCGCGGCGGCGCTGCGCGGTGCGATGGGGACGCTGCCCGTACGGGTCTCCGCGGAGGGGTGAGCGCGCGGCTTCGGCGCCCACCCCTCAGGCGTCACTCCGTACGCAGACCGTCCGGGCGCATCAGACGCCACAGCAGCGGCAGGGAGAGCAGGGTCACGGCCAGGACGATGCCCGCGCCCGTGCCCGCCAGCGGCAGGAACAGCCACCACTCCGTCACCGTCTTGGCCAGCATCCATGTCAGTACGGCGCCGAGCCCGAGGCCGCCCACGATCGCGGCCAGCAGGCCGATGACCACCGGGACCGCGGTCTGCCAGAGCACGGACCAGCCCAGGGTGACGCGCCGGGTGCCGAAGGCGACGAGGACCGACAGGAGCCGCTTGCGCTCCCGGAGCTGCTCCAGCTGGGAGACCAGCATGGACGCGGCGATCAGCAGCAGGGTCGCCGCAGCACCGAGCTGCAGACCGGTCTGCACACTCGCGTACTGCCGGTCGCGCGTCATCGAGGTCAGGGCGGCGACCCGCATCCCGGGATCGATCCTGGCCGCCGTGTTCCGTACGTACTCGGCGGCGTCCTCGGTGCTCCTGTCGACCCGGATCTGCGCGATGGTCTGGGCGTTCGGCAGCGTACGCGGGTCGATCGCGCCGACCGTCGCCATGATGCCCCAGTGCTCCTCGCCGAGCGGATCGAGTGCGGCGGTCACGGTCCGGGAGTCGGCGGGCAGTGTCCACCGCATGGACGTCGCGCCGCGCAGAGATCCGACGGTGGGGTCGAGCTCGATCTCCTTGCCCTTGCGGGCGGTCCGGTCGACCCAGTCGCTCAATTCCCCGTTGCCCCTCGGATGGACGACGAAGACGTCTCCGTCCTTGCAGGAGGTGATCTCGGCGATCTCCTGGAGGGTCGCGCAGTCACCGATGCCGAGGGTGGTGGTGGGCTGGATCTCGTCGGCCTCGTACGTCCCGGGCCTGGTCACATATGTCTCGACCGTCCCGATGACGGCTTCCACTCCCTTGGTGGCCCGGAACTCCTCGATGGTGCGGGTGGCCGCGTCCCCGGAGACCTGCTCGGAGTAGGTGTGGAACTGGGCGCGCGAGGGATCCTCCCCCGTGACCCGCTCGAAGTCGTCGGCCACGGCCGCGAACAGCATCTGCAGGGCCACCGCCCCTGCCACAGCGACCGTGATCCCGCTGACCGCGCGGGACGCCGCGCCGCTGTTCAGCTGGAGCCGGCGGACGGCGAGCTGCCAGGGAACCGGGCCGCCGCGCAGCCGGTTCACGAACGCCTCGACCAGCCAGGGCAGCAGCAATGCCAGCCCGACCAGGACGAGTACGGCGCCGGCCGCGATCGGGTAGGGGTTTGGGGGTGTGGCCTCGTCGACCCTGCCGGTGAGCCCCAGTACCGCGAGACCCAGGGCCGGCATCAGCAGACGCCACCACAGCCGGCGCTTGCGGCCGCGGGCGTTGCGTACGACACCGAGCGGTTCGATGACCACGGACCGCAGGGCGGCCAGCGTGACGAACACCGCGGCGAGGGGCACCGCGACGGCGATCAGTGCGGCCAGCCACGGGGCGGGCACCAGATCGGACGGGAAGGCGCTGTGGTCCCACAGTTCGACGGCGCCCACGAACGTCCGGCCCACCAGGAAGAACACGAGGCCGGCCAGCAGACCGAGCACGGCGCCGAACAGGGCCTCACCGGCCGCGATCCGGCGGGTCGCCCGGATATCCGTACCGACCAGGCGCAACGCCGCGAGCCGGCGGTCGCGGCGGTCGCCGCCGAACCGTACGGCCGTGGCGATGAAGATCGCGACGGGCACCAGCAGCACGACGCAGATGATGACGATCAGCACGACCAGGACCGGCGGGAGCCGATCACTCTCGGAGTCGCTGCCGTAACCGGCCAGCCGGTGGCCGCCGGCGGCGGTGGTCAGGCTGTCGCTGCCCGCGTAGAAGAGCAGCTCTCCCGGGGAGAGCAGGCCCGCATCGCCGATCGTTCCCGAGATCCGGTACGGCAGCCGCTCCTTGAGGAGTGCGCCCTCGGAGGAGGCCAGCAGCTCCCGGAGCGCCGGGGAGACCACCATCTCCTGCGGTTCGGGGAAGCCCGCGACTCCGGGCGGGGTGGCCGGGCGGGTGCCCTCCGGGCGCATCAGGAACCCGCCGATGGAGCGGCCGCGGTACTCGGTCTCCGCGCTGATCCGCAGGACCGTGGTGTCCGACTTCGGGACGTCGGCGTCGCGCGACGCCGCAACCTCCTCGCGGGCGCGCTCGCGTGCGGAGCGCTGGTCCAGCAGCTGGGGGATCGACGAGGCGGCCAGCAGCAGTGCCACACCGAGGCCGACGCCCACGGCGGTCAGCGCGGTCCGTGCCCAGCCCTCGCGCCCGCCCGCGGAGGCGAAGCGTATGCCGAGGCCGAGATCGCGCAGCCAGGTCATACGGCGTACTCCCCATCGCGGGAGCGGCCGTCGCGCACGACGATGTCGCGGTCCGAGTACGCGGCGACCCGCGTCTCGTGCGTCACGAGGACCACGGCCGTGTTGGCGGAGCGGGCGCATGCGGTGAGCAGTTCCATGACGCGCTCGCCGTTGAGGGAGTCCAGCGCACCGGTCGGCTCGTCCGCGAAGACCACCTTGGGTGAGGCGACGAGGGCGCGGGCCACGGCGACGCGCTGGCCCTGACCGCCGGAGACCTCGCCGGGCCGCTGGGCGGCCAGGTCGTCGACCTCCAGGCGCTCCATCCACTCAAGAGCGGTGCGCTCGGCGTCCTTGCGCTTGGTGCCGTTCAGCCGGAGCGGCAGGGCGACGTTCTCCACGCAGGTCAGTTCGGGGACGAGCTGGCCGAACTGGAACACGAAGCCGAACTCTCTGCGGCGCAGGGCGCTGCGCTGCGCGTCCGACATGGCGGAGAGCTCACGGCCCGCGTAGGTGATGGTGCCCGAGTCGGGGGTGACGATCCCCGCGAGGCAGTGCAGGAGCGTCGACTTGCCGGAGCCGGAGGGGCCCATGACGGCGACGACCTCGCCGGGGTGGACGGAGAAGGAGGCGCCGTCGAGTGCGGGCGTCGAACCGTAGGTCTTGTGCAGGTCGTGGGCGGTGAGCAGGGAGCCGGCAGGGGTCACGGGGCCACGACCTCGGCGAGCTGGTGGAGGCGGGCCGCGGTCAGCTCCAGCCAGCGCAGATCCGCTTCGAGGTGAAAGAGGGCGTGGTCGCAGATCAGCTGGTCGGCGAGATCGCCCTTGCGCTTGCGGTCGGTGAGGATCCGCATCAGGCGCAGGTGCTCGGAGCGCTGGGCATCCAGCAGGCCGGAGGCGCTGCGGCCGGTGAGCAGGGCCAGGACGACCTTCGTGTAGAGCGTCGACTGGAGGTACGGCTCCGGCTTCTCCGGCTGCGCCAGCCATGCGGTGACGTCGGTGATGCCGGCGTCGGTGATGGCGTAGCGCTTGCGCTCGGGGCCGCCGTCGGACTCGACGCCGTCGACCTCGACGAGACCGTTCTTGAGCAGCCGGGACATGGTGGCGTAGACCTGGCCGTAGTGGAGGGGCCGGTCGTGGCCGAACTTGTCGTCGAAGGCGCGCTTGAGGTCGTAGCCGTGACGGGGGCCGGACTCGAGGAGTCCGAGGAGGGTGTGACCGATTGACATGGCGGCACTCTACATGGTGTGTATACCTCGCGTGTATACGGGTTCCGGGGCAGCCCCGGGGCTCTCTCCCGGGGCTGCGCACCGCGTGCGAGGGTGCGACGTCCACGCCCCTCCGGCGATTGAGGACCGGGGCCTCGGGGGCTCAGCCCCCGAGGAGCAGGGGTCACGCGTCGGCATCCGGCTCCGGGGGAGGGGCCGGATTCGGCGGGCGCCCCCGGCGGGGAATCGGCGCCGCGCCCCCCGGTAGCCGCCCCGCCTCCGCCAGCGCCCGCCGCAGCAGGAACTCGATCTGCGCGTTCGCGCTGCGCAGCTCGTCCGAGGCCCAGCGGGCCAGCGCATCGTGCACCGCGGGATCCACCCGCAGCAGCATCTGCTTGCGCTGCGGCCGCCGGGCGGCAGGGGTGGAGGCGTCGTCCGTCACTGGTAGAGCGTGCCCGTGTTCAGGACCGGCTGCACCGCACGGTCACCGCACAGCACCACCATCAGGTTGCTGACCATCGCCGCCTTGCGCTCGGAGTCGAGCTCGACGATGTCCTGCTCGGCGATGCGGGTCAGTGCCATCTCGACCATGCCCACCGCTCCCTCGACAATCTGCTGGCGGGCCGCGACGACGGCCCCTGCCTGCTGCCGCTGGAGCATCGCGGAGGCGATCTCGGGGGCGTACGCGAGATGACTGAAGCGGGACTCGATGATCAGCACGCCCGCCGCCTGCACCCGCGCGGTGAGCTCGACCGCGAGCTTCTCGGTGATCTCCTCCGCGTTGCCGCGGAGCGAGAGGCCGCCCTCCTCGTGGGCGTCGTACGGGTACTCGATCGCGATGTGCCGGACGGCCGCCTCGGTCTGGGTGGCGACGAACTCCAGGAAGTCGTCCACCTCGAACAGTGCCTGTGCGGTGTCCTCGACCTTCCAGACGACGATCGCGGCGAGCTCGATCGGGTTGCCGTAGGCGTCGTTGACCTTCAGGACGGCCGTCTCGTGGTTGCGGACCCGGGTGGAGATCTTGCGGCTGGAGGTCAGCGGGTTGATCCAGCGCAGGCCGTCCGAGCGGATCGTGCCCACGTACCGGCCGAAGAGCTGGATGACCCGCGCCTCGCCCGGAGCGACCATTTTCACACCGCTCATGCAGAAGAACGAGGCGATGACGAGCAGCACGCCGAGGATGAAGAGCGGGATGCCGATGCCGTTGTGCCCGTTGGCGCCGAGGATGCCGCCGACGATGGCCAGGCCGACACCGAGGAACACCCCGAGGACGGTCAGCAGCAGCCCGAAGCCGCCGGGGATGGAGTGCGCCGTGGTCTCCCTGACCTGGGGAGCGGGCATCTCGGGTGCGTCGGGAGTCAGGTCGGCGGCGGGGTCGGTGGTGCCGGGACGGTCGTGCGGTGCGGTCATGGGGTCCCCCGTCGTGTGCGGCTCAGCGCCGCGCTATCAATGTGATTTCACATTATCCGATGTCGCAACCTTGTGCACCTCTCGTGAGTCGGTTCCTTAGTGACAGGTGCTGATTGTCACGTCCGGAAAAGACCGGATCGCTTGCCATTTGTCCATGCTTTCGGTGTTAGCTGATTGGTCTGACCGGAGCAGAACGAGCAGAGGAACAGGAGCACCACAGCAATGGGTCGAGCGGATGCGCGACGAGCTCAGGGGCGGGGAGCGCGCCGGGCTGCGAGGAGCGGCGGCATACGCGGACTCTTCACCTGGCGGAAGATGCTGGGCACGTTCTTCGGGCTCTGCCTGCTGGTGATGGGCGCCTTCGTGGCGCTCTACATGTACGTGGACGTACCGGCGGCCAACGCCCAGGCCGAGAAGCAGAGCAACGTCTACAAGTACAGCGACGGCACGCTCCTGGCCCGTACGGGCTCCGGTGTCAACCGGGAGATCGTGGACCTCGCCGTCGTACCCAAGGACGTCCAGCACGCCTTCGTCGCCGCCGAGAACAAGTCCTTCTACCGGGACCAGGGTGTCGACCTCAAGGGCACCACGCGCGGCCTGCTCAACACGCTCTCCGGCAAGGGCAAGCAGGGTGGCTCGACGATCACCCAGCAGTACGTGAAGAACTACTACCTCACGCAGGACCAGACGGTCACCCGCAAGCTCAAGGAGCTGGTGATCTCGCTCAAGGTCGACCAGCGCATGAAGAAGAACGACATCCTCGCCGGGTACCTCAACACCGTGTACTACGGACGCGGTGCGAGCGGCATCCAGGCGGCGGCGCAGGCCTACTACGGTGTCGACGCCGAGGACCTCGACGTCTCCCAGGGCGCCTACCTCGCGGCCCTGCTCCAGGCACCCAGCCAGTACGACTGGGCGGTCGCCTCGCCGACCGGCAAGAAGCTCGTCAAGGAGCGCTGGGCCTACACCCTCGACAACATGGTCGACGAGGGCTGGCTCGACCAGGCGGCCAGGGACAAGCTGACGTTCCCCATCCCGAAGTCCCCCAAGGCCGCCCCCGGCCTGGAGGGCCAGGCCGGCTATCTCGTGGAGGCGGCCAACCAGGAGATGGAGCGCCAGGGCATCACCGAGGAGATGCGGGAGGCCGGCGGCTGGACGGTCACTCTCAACGTCAACAAGAAGCGGCAGAAGCAGCTCGAGAAGTCGGTCGACCGCCAGCTGGAGAGCAAGCTCGACCGCAAGGGCAACAAGACCGACGCGACCGTCCAGGCCGGTGCCACCTCCGTGGACCCGAAGACGGGCAAGGTCCTCGCGCTCTACGGCGGTGTCGGTGCCACCGAGCACTGGATGTCCAACGCCACCCGGCAGGACTACCAGCCCGCGTCCACCTTCAAGCCGCTGGTGCTCGCCTCCGCGCTGGAGAACGGGTCGAAGACCCAGGACGGCGACGTGATCGGTCTCGACACGGTCTACGACGGCACCAGCAAGCGCCCCGTCGTGGGCAGCGACATCCCGTTCAACCCGCAGAACGAGGATGACATCAGCTACGACAACCCCACCGTCCAGAAGGCGATGGACAAGTCGATCAACTCCGTCTTCGCGCAGATGGTCGTCGACGTCACGCCGAGCGCCGTGAAGAAGACCGCGCTGGCCATGGGCGTACCGGACAAGAACTTCCCCGTGGCCCCCGCGATCACCCTGGGCACCATGAACGCCTCGACCTGGGACATGGCCGGGGTGTACGCCACCCTCGACAACCACGGCAGGAAGGTCACGCCGACCATCGTCAAGTCCGCGAAGCACCGTGACCGCACCATGGAGCCGGTCGACGGCACCGGCGAGCAGGTGATCAGCCGGGCGTCCGCCGACACCGTGACCAAGGCGCTGACCGAGGTCGTCGACATCGGCTCCGGCCGCGAGGCCAACACCTCGGCCTACGACGCGGCGGGCAAGACGGGGACGTCGGAGAACAACAAGGCGGCCTGGTTCGCGGCCTACACCCCGGAGCTCTCGACGGTCGTGGCCCTGTACGGCGAGTCCACCAAGGAAGGCGGCGGTCAGGTCACCCTGACCGGTACGGCCAACTCCGGCCGCGCCAACGGTGGCGGATTCCCCGCGAAGATCTGGGCGGACTACACCCTCGGTGCGCTCGGCGGCGGCTCGGACGCCACCTTCGACCTGGAGGGCGTGGAGCGCGGCGAGACGGCCGTGACCGAGAGCCCCTCGGCCACTCCGTCGGAGACGGAGACCCCGGAGGAGACCCCCTCCGAGGAGACCGAGGAGCCCACCGAGACGCCGAGCGAGTCCCCGAGCGAGGAGACGACGCCGAGCTGGCCGCCGAGCGAGTCGCCCTCGGGGACGCCGAGCGACGATCCCAGCGCGACGAAGGATCCCGACGACGGGGACCAGCCGCCGGGTGAGCGGCCGGGTAACGGTCTGCTGGGCCAGTGAGCATGCGGAAGGGGCGGTGTCGTCGGACACCGCCCCTTCCGCATGCCGTACGTCAGCCGCCGTTCACCTTCTTGGCGATCCGGTCGCCGACGCCCTTGTCGATGTTGCGCCAGTACTGCAGCGCACGCTCCAGGACCGGCTTGCTCACGCCGTCCAGCAGATGGCCGGAGACGTTGGAGACGAGCCGCTCGCGCGCCGCGTCGTCCATCACCTCGCGCACCAGCGTGCCCGGCTGGCCCCAGTCGTCGTCGTCCCTGCGCGGCGTGTACGCCTCGTGGACCATCTCGCCCGCCGTGGCCCAGCCCGCGGGCTCACCGAAGCGTGCGGTGTCCGCTGCGGGGCCGCCGTACGAGTTCGGCGCGTAGACCGCACCCGTGCGCGCCGGCTCGTACCGCATGGGTCCGTCCTTCGCGTACGAGTGGACGGGCGAACGCGGCCGGTTGGGCGGCAGCTGCAGGTAGTTCGGGCCGATCCGGTACCGGTGGGTGTCCGGGTACGAGAAGAGCCGGCCGAGCAGCATCTTGTCGGGGGACGGACCGATGCCGGGCACCATGTTCGACGGCTCGAAGGACGCCTGCTCGATATGGACGAAGAAGTCGTCCGGATTCTTGTCGAGCGTCATCCGGCCGACCTCGATCAGCGGGTAGTCGCCCTGCGGCCACACCTTGGTCAGGTCGAACGGGTTGAACCGGTAGTCCGGGGCGTCGTCGAACGGCATGATCTGGACCTTCAGGGTCCAGCTCGGGTGGTCACCGCGCTTGATCGACTCGAACAGGTCGCGGCGGTGGACGTCGCCGTCGGTCCCGGCCATCGCGTCGGCGTCTTCCTGCGTGTAGAAGTCGATGCCCTGATCGGTCTTGAAGTGGTACTTCACCCAGAACCGCTCGCCGCCCGCGTTCACCCACATATAGGTGTGCGAGCTGTAGCCGTTCATGTTGCGGTACGTCTTCGGGATGCCCCGGTCGCCCATCAGCCAGGTGACCTGGTGTGCGGACTCCGGCGAGAGGGTCCAGAAGTCCCACTGCATGTCGTGGTCGCGCACCCCGCTGTCCGGGCGGCGCTTCTGGGAACGGATGAAGTCCTGGAACTTCATCGGGTCCCGTACGAAGAAGACCGGCGTGTTGTTGCCGACCATGTCGTAGTTGCCGTGCTCGGTGTAGAACTTCAGCGCGAAACCGCGGGGGTCGCGCCAGGTGTCGGGCGAGCCCTGTTCACCGGCGACCGTGGAGAAGCGGGCAAGCATGTCGGTGCGCCTGCCCGGCTGGAAGAGGTCCGCCTTGGTGAACTGGCTGACGTCGTTCGTCACTTCGAAGGTGCCATAGGCGCCGGAACCCTTGGCGTGCACCACCCGTTCGGGGACCCGCTCACGATTGAACTGGGCCATCTTCTCGATGAGGTAGTGGTCCTGGAGCAGGATCGGGCCGTCGGATCCGACGGTGAGCGAGTGTTCGTCGCTCTCCACCGGGATCCCGGCGTTGTTCGTGGTGTAAGGAACCTTCTTGGCTTCCTCGGTCACGAGCGTCCTCCCGTCGGTCTGGGGTATCGGTCAGGTCGCTTCTTTCACGACTGAAGTCAACTCCGCCGACGGGAGGTCGGCAACATCTGGAAACGGTCTGAATCGGGATAAAGTGTTACGGACCGGGAGTGGCCATCTCGAACCAGACCACTTTGCCCGTGGAGAGCCGGGTGGCCCCCCACCTCCTGGCCAGCCGGTTGACCAGGAACAGACCGCGTCCGCCCTCGTCCGTGTCGCGGGCGCGGCGTTGCCGGGGCAGCTGCGGGGAGTCGTCGCCGACCTCGCAGCGCAGGATGTCGGTGCGCAGCAGCCGCAAGGTCACCGGGCGCTCCGCGTACCGCACCGCATTGGTCACCACCTCGCTGACCAGCAGCTCCACCTCGTCCGAGAGGGCGTCCAGCCCCCACCGGCTCAGCGCCCTGCGGGCCAGCCTGCGGGCCCGGCCCGGTGCTGCGTCCTCCGGCTCCAGGAACCAGTACGCGACGTCGCTCGGCGCGATCCCGTCGAAACGGGCCGCCAGCAGGGCGATGTCGTCGTCCCGGTCACCGGGGCCGAGCATGTCGAGCACGTCGTCGCAGAGCGCCTCCAGCGGCGGCGAATGGTCCGGCCCGGTCAGCTGCGCGGTCGCGGCGAGCCGCTCCCGCAGCTGCTCGATCCCGGTCCAGACATCCCGCAGCCGGGACTCCACCAGGCCGTCCGTGTACAGCAGCAGCGTGGCACCGGCCGGCGCGTCCAGCTCGACGGCCTCGAAGTCGACCCCGCCGACGCCGATCGGGGCACCCGGCGGCACCCGCAGCACCTCGGCCCGGCCGCCCAGATGCAGGAGCACGGGTGGCGGATGGCCGGCGTTGGCGATGGTGATCCGGTGCGCGACCGGGTCGTACACCGCGTACAGGCAGGTCGCCATGCGGTCACTGCCGAGCCGCTGAGCCTGCTCGTCCAGATGGTGCAGAACCTCCTGCGGCGGCAGGTCGAGACCGGCCAGGGTCTGCGCGGTGGTGCGCAGCTGGCCCATGATCGCCGCGGATGTCATGGAGTGGCCCATCACGTCGCCGACGACCAGGGCGACCCGGCTGCCCGGCAGCGGGATCGCGTCGTACCAGTCACCGCCGACCCGGGCCGTCTCGGCGGCCGGGAGGTAGCGGGAGGCCAGACGTACGCCGGTGGGCTGGGGCAGCGAGTCGGGCAGCATCGTGCGCTGCAGCTCGTCGGCGATGTACGCCTCGCGGCCGTACAGCACCGCCTTGTCGATGCCGAGCGCGGTGTGTGTGGCGAGCTGGGCGGCGACCAGGAGGTCGTTGGCCTCGAAGGGCGGGCGATCCGTGCCGCGCAGGAACACGGCAGCGCCGATGACCCGGCGCCGTCCGCGCAGCGGCGCCAGGATCGCGCGGTGTCCGGTGGGTACGGTCCGGCCCGCCCCGAGCAGTTCGGGCAGGGCGACGCGGGCCGCGGCGGAGTCCCCGAAGACGGGGCGCACTCCGCGGAGCACCTCGGCGAGCGCACCGCCCGCCAGGACCTCGCACAGGTCGGCGGCGGGCAGCAGGCCGGCGTGCGGGTCGGTGACGGGCAGCCGCAGCCGCTCGCCCTCCGGACCGTTCTCGCTCTCCTCGTCGGTCAGCCGCAGTCTGTCGGTGCGGCGCAGCCGCAGCACGAAGGGGTTGACCGGGCGTTCGTCGCCCACCGGGAGCGGGTCGCGCAGATAGACGAGTATGGCGTCGGAGAACGTCGGCACACTGGCCCGGCACAGGCCGAGGACGATCTCGTCGAGGTCTATGCCCCGGGCGATCCGGCGGGTCGCCGCGCCGACGAAACGCAGCCGGTCACCTTCGCGGCGGGTGACGGCCTGGGTGTCGACGCCGGGCGTGGCTGACTCCGGGGCGGTACCGGGTCCCGGATTCGGCACCGCGGAGGGGCCGGGGATCGCGGCGGTGGCAGCGGCGCCCGGTACAGCCTCCTGCTGCCGGGGCCGGGCGCGTTCCTGCGGCCGGGCAGCGAGAGGCTGCCGGCCTTCGTGGGAGGTGGGATGCTCCGTCACGCGTGGGATTCCGTCCGTCCGGGCCGGTTGTATGAGGCAATCACCTCGTGGGGCGCCACTGTGCCCCGGCTAGAGCGGTAAGAACAACGGCTGTCACCGGATGCCCTCATGAGCGGGGCCGAAACCGCACGGCCGCGCAGTGGGCCGATATCGGTCATTCCAGCGACGGGGCAGCGGACAGCGAGCACATCTCCACCCCCTCGTAGCGGTTCAGGCGACCGCACGACCCGCCCGGCTCCGTTGCCCGTGCGATTCATGCGACGTGTGCGACTTGTTCGATGACTTGTGGTCAGGTCCCTTACCGCGTCGGCCGGTTGTGGCGACGCAGATCGTGGAAGGCGATCCTACGTTTGCCCCCCTGGGGTGCATCAAGGGTCTCACGACCGCGTGGGGGCAGGGGTGCGGTCCCAGTCATCCGGCAGCGGGGGGACCCGCCACTGAGGATCGGGCCGCCAGTGCTCCCAGCCGTCCCGGAACGGAGCCCCCCAGGTCCGGATCACATCGACCGCGGCCAGGCCCGCCTCCCGCACGCTCCGGGCTGTGGAGGCATCCATCAGCCCGACGCGCTGGGCCTGGGCGAACTCGTCCTCGTCGAGCCATTCCCAGCTGCGGTCGGGGTTCACGGAGATGTCGAGAAAGTGATCCTCGGAATCAACGCCCCCGGCCCAGCGCGCGCGGGGCTCCTCGAGGTTGACGTACCAGTTGCGAAAGAGCCAGCCGCGGTCCCAGAACAGCCAGACCGACCACGGATCGCCCGGCCGGGCGAGCTTCAGCACACCCGCGCCGAACCAGTGCGAACGCACCGTGGTGCGCGGTCGCGTGTAGCGCGTGGCCAGGGGCTCGGCGTGCACCTGGGTGCCGTCGGCGAGTACGGGTTTCACACATTCCGTGCCGGGCGCCATCCACACGGCGAGCAGCTCGTCGGTGTCCTGGACGACGGTGACCGGCCGGCAGATGTGCACGGGCCTCCCGCCGCCGTTGCCGCGGTAGCGCCAGAGGATCTGATCTCCCGGTGCCCAGTGCGTGCCGTTTCCCGCATCGGCACCGGTGCCTGCTCCCGTACCCGCTTCCGTGGCTGTCATGAAGAGATCTTACGGACGCGGGCGCCCGCACGCTGCGATACGTGTCAGGGCCTGGTCATACGCAACACGTCCAGGGCCTCGTCGAGCTGCTCCACAGTCAGATCGCCGCGCTCGACGTACCCCGCTGCCAGCACGGTCTCCCGGATCGTGGTGCCTTCGGCCAGGGACTTCTTGGCGACCTTCGCCGCCTCCTCGTAGCCGATGTACTTGTTCAGCGGGGTCACGACCGACGGTGAGGACTCCGCGTACTGCCGGGCCCGCTCCACATTGGCCGTGATGCCGTCGACCGTGCGGTCGGCGAGCAGCCGGGAAGCGTTCGCGAGCAGGCGCACCGACTCCAGCAGATTTCTGGCGATCACCGGGAGCATCACGTTCAGCTCGAAGTTGCCGGCCGCTCCGGCGACGGCGACCGTGGCGTCGTTCCCCGTCACCTGGGCCGCGACCATCAGCACGGCCTCCGGGATGACCGGATTGACCTTGCCCGGCATGATCGACGAGCCGGGCTGGAGGTCGGGCAGATTGATCTCGGCCAGCCCTGTGCGGGGACCCGAGGCCATCCAGCGCAGATCGTTGGAGATCTTGGTGAGCGAGACGGCGACGGTACGGAGCTGGCCGGACGTCTCGACGAGTCCGTCCCGGGCCCCCTGCGCCTCGAAGTGGTTGCGCGCCTCGGTGAGCGGCAGCCCGGTGGTCCTGGCGACCTCCGCGATCACGGCGGCCGAGAAGCCGGGCGGAGTGTTGATGCCGGTGCCCACGGCCGTACCGCCCAGCGGGAGCTCGGCGAGGCGGGGGAGTGAGGACTGCAGCCGCTCGGCGCCGTAGCGGATCTGCGCCGCGTAGCCGCCGAACTCCTGGCCCAGGGTGACGGGTGTGGCGTCCATCAGATGCGTACGGCCCGACTTCACGACCTCCGCAAATTCGGCTGATTTCCGCTCCAGGGAAGCCGCCAGATGCTCCAGTGCCGGGATCAGATCCGAGGTGACCGCGGCGGTCGCGGCGATATGGATGGAGGAGGGGAACACGTCGTTGGACGACTGCGAGGCGTTGACGTGGTCGTTGGGGTGGACCTCGCGCCCCAGCCGCTCGGTGGCGAGCGTCGCCACGACCTCGTTGGTGTTCATGTTGGACGAGGTGCCGGAACCTGTCTGGAACACGTCGATAGGGAAGTGTTCGTCCCACTGCCCCGTGACCACCTCGGCGGCAGCCTCCTGAATCGCCTCCGCGATCTCGGGATCCAGCACCTTCAACTCGGCGTTGACCTTGGCTGCGGCGGCCTTGATCCGGGCCAGCGCCTCGATGTGGGCCCGCTCGAGCCGCTGCCCGGAGATGGGGAAGTTCTCCACGGCGCGCTGCGTCTGGGCCCGCCACTTGGCGTGCGCGGGGACTCTCACCTCGCCCATCGAGTCGTGCTCGATCCGGTACTGCGGGTCCTCGGTCGATCCGTCCATGTGTTCCAACCTCCTGATGGAGATGAGCGCGTGATGCGTTCCGTGTATTCCGCCGGCGTCTCCGTCAGTAAATACCTGGAGCAACTCCACGGACCGGCAGAGCGCGGGCGGTGTCACCGCCCCGTCCACGGTGTGTCAGCTCCCGCGGTGTCGTGGCGCCGCCCCGTTCGCGGCGCGTCAGTTTCCGGAGTGGGATCGGGCGCCACCGTTTTCAGGAAGGTGCCGTACGAGAGGCGGCGTGACCCGCGACGAGAAATCGACAACGGTGTTCCGGGCGGACCGTGCTGTCCAGGTGATACCGGGCGCCATCCGCTCGCTCGCAGTCGTCCGGCCACCCCGCCCGCAGGTCCCATCCCGCCGCCGCACAGGCGATCTGCACCACGTGCCGGGTGGGTGGGAATGCCGCAGGGGCGCCCCGGCGGCAGCCGGAACGCCCCTGGATCCGCGCGGGCCGATCAGCCGAGGCCGGGGCCGCGCACCGGAATGCTGGTGAAGGTCGGTGCCGGGGCGGGCTCGGTGAAGAAGTCGTTGCCCTTGTCGTCGACCACGACGAACGCGGGGAAGTCCTCGACCTCGATCCGCCAGACCGCCTCCATGCCGAGCTCCTCGTACTCGACGACCTCGACCTTCTTGATGCAGTCCTGCGCAAGACGGGCCGCGGGACCGCCGATCGAGCCGAGGTAGAAGCCGCCGTGCGCGTCGCACGCGTCGGTGACCTGCCTGGACCGGTTGCCCTTGGCGAGCATCACCTTGGAGCCGCCCGCCGCCTGGAACTGCGCGACATAGCTGTCCATGCGCCCGGCCGTCGTCGGGCCGAAGGAGCCGGAGGCGTAACCCTCCGGGGTCTTCGCCGGGCCCGCGTAGTACACCGGGTGGTCCTTGAGGTACTGCGGCATGTCCTCGCCCGCGTCGAGACGCTCCTTGATCTTGGCGTGCGCGATGTCGCGCGCCACGACCAGTGGACCGGTCAGCGAGAGCCGGGTCTTGACCGGGTACTTGGTGAGCTCGGCGAGGATGTCGTCCATGGGCCGGTTCAGGTCGATCCGGACGACATCGCTCTCTTCGTCGAGGTGATCGTCCGTGGTGTCGGGGAGGAAGCGCGCCGGGTCCTTCTCCAGCTGCTCCAGGAAGACACCCTCGGCGGTGATCTTCGCCGTGGCCTGGCGGTCGGCCGAGCAGGAGACGGCGATGGCGACGGGCAGTGAGGCACCGTGGCGGGGGAGGCGGACGACCCGCACGTCGTGACAGAAGTACTTGCCGCCGAACTGCGCGCCGATGCCGATCTTCTGCGTGAGCTCGAAGACCTTCTGCTCCAGGTCCTTGTCCCGGAAGCCGTGACCGGTCGGCGAACCCTCGGCCGGCAGCTCGTCCAGGTAGTGCGCGGAGGCGTACTTCGCGGTCTTCAGCGCGAATTCGGCCGACGTGCCGCCGACGACGATCGCCAGGTGGTACGGCGGGCAGGCGGCCGTCCCCAGGGAGCGGATCTTCTCCTCCAGGAACTTCATCATGGAGGCCTCGTTGAGGACCGCCTTGGTCTCCTGGTAGAGGAACGACTTGTTCGCGGAGCCGCCGCCCTTCGCCATGAAGAGGAACTTGTACGCGCCGCCGTCGGTCGCGTACAGCTCGATCTGGGCCGGGAGGTTCGAGCCGGTGTTCTTCTCGTCCCACATGGTCAGCGGGGCCATCTGCGAGTAGCGCAGATTGAGCTTGGTGTACGCGTCGAAGATGCCGTGCGACAGGGCCTCCTCGTCACCGCCCTCGGTGAGGACGTTCTGCCCGCGCTTGCCCATGACGATCGCCGTACCGGTGTCCTGGCACATGGGCAGGACACCCGCGGCGGCGATGTTCGCGTTCTTCAGGAGGTCGAGTGCGACGAACTTGTCGTTCGACGACGCCTCGGGGTCGTCCACGATGCGCCGCAGCTGCGCCAGGTGGGCGGGCCGCAGATAGTGCGAGATGTCGTGCATGGCCTCGGCGGCCAGGGTGCGCAGGGCCTCCGGAGCCACCTTGAGGAACGTACGGCCGTCGGCCTCGAAGGTCGAGACGCCCTCGGCGGTCACCAACCGGTACGGCGTGGTGTCCTCTCCCAGTGGGAGCAGATCGGAGTACGCAAACTCTGGCATTACGGCCATTCCTCACTCGGCGACAGCGCCGTCCTCCCTTGGACAGCGCATCAACCAGGGTAGAACGCCGCGGCGGCAGCGGACCTGTGAGGTAGGGCTCACCCGGATCCGGGGCCGAGCAGTGGCTTGATCACTCGCTGTCCCGTCGCTGTCCCGTCGTTGTCCCGTCGCCGGACCGGGGCGGGATCGGGGCCGGGCGGGGCCGGATCCCGCGGAAGTGCCACCGGCCTACTGGTCGCGATCTATCGCGTTTGGGTAGGCTGGTTCGGTGGACCTCGAAAAGCAGCCTCAGCAGCCCGTCGCTCCGGCCGGTCCCGCGCCCGCCGGTATCCGTGCATCCGATGCGGACCGTGACCGGATCGCGGACATCCTGCGGGAGGCCATGGCCGAGGGCCGGCTGACCGTCGAGGAGCACGCCGAGCGGGTCGACCTGGTCTACCGTGCCAAGACCGTGGGCGAACTCGAGCCGTTGGTCCAGGACTTGCCCGCCGGCGGGGCCGCAGGCCGGCCGGCCGCGTCGCCGTACGGCTACGGTCCCGAAGAGCCGAGCGGACCCGCCGAGAATCTGGTGGCTGTCTTCAGCAGCTCCACCAGGAAGGGCCGTTGGCGTGTCGGCGGCCGCACGAACGCCTTCTCCCTCTTCGGCAGTGTCGAGATCGATCTGACCGAAGCTCTTTTCGGCCAGCGTCTGACGGTCATCAATGCGACGTCCATCTTCGGCAGTGTCGAGATCAGAGTGCCCGAGAACATCTCGCTGCGCGGCAGCGGTACAGGCATTTTCGGCAATTTCGAAGTCGACACACTGGAATCGACAGACCCGGAAGCCCCGGTGGTCGTAGTCAACGGCTATTCCGTCTTCGGGAACGTCGAGGCAAAGCCCAAGCGTGGCAAGCTCATTGCCAACCTCCACGACCAGTTGCGCAAACACCTCGGCCGCTGAGACCGGCTGGGCCGGAACGGCTCGTATTCCGGCCAAAAGGCGAGTGAGTGCAAGGGGGCGGGCCTGACGCCGGGGCCACTCAGTGCATAGGCGCGCGTACAGCGGGTAGGGAGTGCTGCATCGTCTCTCGCTCGCGAAGCCGTCGTCAGGAGTAGACCGTGCTGCAACTGCCGCATCAGCCCCTGCAGGTCGCCGCCGTGCCGTCCCAGCGCAGCCCTGCGCGGGAGGACCAGGCGGGTCCCTGGCATTCGGAGGCGGTGTGCCGCCGGGACGAAGCCGGGCTGTTCTTCGCCCCGTCGAAGGAGCCGACTGCTGCCCGGCTGTCCCGGGAGGAGGCCGCGAAGCAGGTCTGCGCCCGGTGCCCTGTGATGGTGGACTGCCGCGAACACGCGCTGATACAGCCCGAGCCCTACGGGGTGTGGGGCGGCCTCACGGCCGCCGAGCGCCGCGTAGTGCTCGCCCGGCGGCGCAGGCGCGACATCGAGCTGAAGACGGCGGCCCCGACGGAGCACCTCGCAGCCGGCTGAGACCTGCGGGCAGGGGTGAGGGGGGCTGCCCATCGGCAGCCCCCCCTCACCCCTGCCCGCACGGTCCTACTTGGCGCGGTCGAAGTCGATCGCGCTGTAGGCGCGCAGCTTCGAGAGCCGGTGCGTCGAGTCGATCCTCCGGATCGTGCCCGACTTGGAGCGCATCACCAGGGACTCCGTGGTCGCCGTCTCCGCGCGGTACCGCACACCGCGCAGCAGTTCACCGTCCGTGATCCCGGTGGCGACGAAGAACACGTTGTCCCCGCTGACGAGGTCGTCCGTCGACAGCACCCGGTCCAGGTCGTGCCCGGCGTCCAGCGCGCGCTGCCGCTCGGCCTCGTCCTTGGGCCAGAGCTTTCCCTGGATGACGCCGCCGAGGCACTTTATGGCGCAGGCCGAGATGATGCCCTCGGGAGTGCCGCCGATGCCCATGAGCAGGTCGACGCCGGTTCCTTCGCGGGCGGCCATGATGGAGCCGGCCACATCGCCGTCGGAGATGAACTTGATCCGGGCGCCCGTCTCCCGGATCTCCTTGACGATGCCCTCGTGCCGGGGGCGGTCCAGGATGACGACGGTGACGTCCTCGGGAGTGGAGTTCTTGGCCTTCGCGACGCGTCGGATGTTCACCGACACGGGCGCGTTGATGTCCACGAAGTCGGCGGCCTCGGGGCCGGTCACCAGCTTGTCCATGTAGAAGACGGCGGACGGGTCGAACATGGTGCCGCGGTCGGCGGCGGCCAGCACGGCGATCGCGTTCGGCATGCCCTTGGCATTGAGCGTGGTGCCGTCGATCGGGTCGACGGCGATGTCGACCTCGGCGCCGGTGCCGTCGCCGACCCGCTCGCCGTTGAACAGCATGGGGGCCTCGTCCTTCTCGCCCTCACCGATGACGACGATGCCGTTCATCGACACGGTGGAGACGAGGGTTCGCATGGCCTTCACAGCGGCGCCGTCGGCGCCGATCTTGTCGCCGCGGCCGACCCAGCGCCCGGCGGCCATGGCGGCGGCCTCGGTGACCCGGACCAGCTCCAGGGCCAGGTTGCGGTCGGGGGCCTCCGGAGAGACCTCGAGCTGGGACGGCAGATGATGCTCGGACATCGGAGCGCACCTTTCTGTACGACGACGACCGGAAAAGAGGGTGCTGCGACTCTATCGGTAGGTCGATAAAATGAGCAGGGCGGGTCACGTATGAGCGGACGCCCCGTGGCCGGGCGCGCGGAAGCCCATGCCACCATTGAGTCCGTGGCAAGCAAGCGAGGCAAGCAGACCGTCCGGGACATGTTCCTGTCGATGATGGTCATCACCGCACTGGCGGGCGGCATCTACATTTTCGTCCCGCACGACGACAAGGCCGATCCGGTCCGGGCCGTGGACTACCGGGTCGAGCTCGCGACGGCGAGGCGCGCGGCGCCGTACCCGGTGGCGGCCCCGGCCGGGCTGTCGAAGGAGTGGAAGCCGACCTCCGTCTCGTACGAGGGGCAGGCGGGCGCCGGCTGGCACCTGGGCTTCCTCGACCCGGACGGCAAGTACGTCGCGGTGGAGCAGTCCACGTCCCCGGCGAAGAAGTACGTCCCCGAGGTCAGCCAGGACGCCAGGAACACCGGGCGTACGCACGAGGTGGCCGGTGAAGCGTGGCAGCACTGGGAGGGCCCGAAGTACGACGCCCTCGTACTGCACGCCGAGGGCGTGACCACGGTGGTCACGGGCTCGGCCTCGACGGAGCGGCTGACGGAGATGGCCGCGGCACTGAAGACGACTTCCTGACGACGTTCGTACCTACGTCGAAGACCCCCGCGGCGCCGTGCGCTGCGGGGGTCTTCGGTGTCGATGGCGCCTCAGACGGTCGTGACGACCTCGTCGTAGGACAGGCGCGGCAGCCGCGGGAGGGAGGCGCCCTCGCCCGGCTTGCCGATGTTGACGACCATGACCACCTGGTGGTCGGCGTCGAGGAACTCCTTCTCGATGCCCGCGGCGTCGAAGCCCGTCATCGGGCCGGCGGCCAGTCCGGCGGCGCGGACGCCGACGATGAAGTAGGCGGCCTGCAGTGCGGCGTTGAGCGCGGCGGACCGCTCGCGGACCGGACGCTCGGAGAAGAACACGTCCTTGGCCTGCGGGAAGTGCGGCAGGAGCGCCGGGAGCTCCTCGTGGAACTCGTTGTCCGCGACGAGGATCGCGACCAGCGGTGCGGCGGCGGTCTTCGGCTGGTTGCCCTCGGCCATGTGCTTGACGAGTCGCTCGCGGCCCTCGGCCGAGCGGACCAGGACGACGCGCAGCGGCGACTGGTTGAAGGCGGTGGGGCCGAACTTGACCAGGTCGTAGATCGCCTGGACCTGCTCCTCGGTCACCGGCTCGTCGGTGAACGTGTTGGCGGTGCGGGCCTCGCGGAAGAGGAGATCCTGGGCGGCGGGGTCAAGGACGAGGGACATCTGGGGGGTACCTTCCGGACGGCTACGGGGTCACGCAAAGCGATGGGATCACCGTAACCGAGGGATTGATTAACATTCAACTAAATCGAGCCCGGGGTGATCGACCGCACAGTGCGTAGCCGCGGCGCAGGTGCATCCGGCGCCGTCGACCTCAGTCCGTGCCGGCGCCCTCCGCAGGCTCCTCCGGGCCGGCCAGCGCCGCGTCCAGCCGGGCACGCGCACCCTCGAGCCAGCGCCGGCACACCTTCGCCAGCTCCTCGCCGCGCTCCCACAGGGCCAGCGACTCCTCCAGCGTCGTGCCGCCCGCCTCCAGGCGGCGCACGACCTCGATCAGCTCGTCCCGCGCCTGCTCGTACCCGAGCGTGCCGGTCGCCGCGGCGGCGGTCGTCGTCCCGTCGTCCATCATGCGTTCACCCTATGCGTGAGCTGTGACATCAGGGGCCGGCCTCCGGCCCGTCACTCGGCCACCCGCACCGTGAACTCGCCCTCCGACACCCGCGCCCGCAGCTCCTCGCCCGGCGCCCCGGCGTCCGAAGGAGAGCGCACCACATGTCCGTCCGGCCGCTGCAAGACCGCGTAACCCCGCTCCAGCGTCGCCGCGGGCGACAGTGCGACCACCCGCGCCCGGGTGTGCGCAAGCTCCGAGTCGGCACGGTCCAGCAGATGGCCCAGCACCCGGCGGCTCCGACCGGCCAGCGCGTCGATCTCCGCCGCCCGCTCGTCGACCATCCGCTGCGGACGCTCCATGGCGGACCGGCCCAGCGCGTGTGCCAGCCCCCGCTCCTCCCGGTCGAGCAGTCCCCGCACGGTCCTCAGCGCCCGGTCCCGGAGCTGCTGCACCCGGTCGAGCTCCTCGCCCACGTCCGGAACGACCTTCTTGGCCGCGTCCGTCGGCGTCGACGCCCGCAGATCCGCCACCAGATCGAGCAGGGGGGAGTCCGGCTCGTGCCCGATGGCCGACACCACCGGTGTGCGGCACGCGGCCACCGCACGGATGAGCTGTTCGTCGGAGAACGGCAGGAGGTCCTCCACGCTGCCGCCGCCGCGCGCGACGACGATCACGTCGACCTCGGCCAGCCCGTCGAGCTCCTGCACCGCCTGGACGACCTGATTCACCGCGTGCACTCCCTGCACCGCGGTGTTGCGCACCTCGAAGCGCACCGCGGGCCAGCGGCGCCGGGCATTCTCCAGGACATCGCGCTCGGCCGCCGAGGCCCTCCCGCAGACCAGGCCGATCAGCTGCGGCAGGAACGGCAGGGGTTTCTTGCGGTCCAGCGCGAAAAGACCCTCGGCGGCCAGCGACTTCTTCAGCTGCTCCAGCCGCACCAGCAGCTCGCCGATGCCCACCGGCCGTATCTCCGTGGCCCGCAGGGACAGCTGCCCGCGGGGCGCGTACCACTCGGGCTTGGCGAGGACGACGACCCGCGCGCCCTCCGTCACCACATCGGCGATCCGGTCGAACACCTGGCGGAAGCACGTCACGCTCACCGAGATGTCGTGCGAAGGATCGCGCAGCGTCAGGAAGACGACGCCGGCGCCCGGCCGCCGCGACAGCTGGGTGATCTGCCCCTCGACCCAGACCGCACCGAGCCGGTCGATCCACCCCCCGATGAGCCGTGACACGTCGCCGACGGGCAGCGGAGCTTCCGGGGACGTAGTGAGAGCCATACGGCGAGCGTATCGGCCGGGACGGACATCGATACGGGGAACCCGGCCCGGTTCCCGCTCCTCAGGCCGTCCGCCGCCCCCACTGCGCCCCGAGCACCACCAGGCCGATGCCCAGCCAGCACAGCCCCACCAGCCGGGCGCTCGCCGTCGCCTCCAGGATGACCGCGATCAGCACCCCGGCGCCCACCACAGGGAACAGCACATGACGCCACCAGTTCGGCGGTCCCTCCATCCGTCGTACGGCGAACCAGCCCACCACCGACGCGTGCAGCAGCACGAACGCCGTGAGCGCGCCCACGTTCACGACCGACACCAGATGGTCGAGCCCGTCGTCGCGCCGGGCCGCCCACACCGCCGCCACCAGCGTCACGATCGCGGTGCCCGCGATCGCGACGCGCGGCACCCCGGACCCGCCGTCGACCCGGGCGAGGAACGACGGCAGACGGTGCTCCCGGGCCATGGCGAACACCAGCCGCCCGGCCGCCGCCTGCCCGGCCAGCGCGGCGAAGGCCGCCCCGATCGCCTTGCTCACGGCCACCAGGTCGTGCAGCCACGTCCCGACCGAGGCATCCACCGCGTCGTAGAACGCCGACCCCTGCTTCACCGGGTCCGCCGCCAGTTCCGCCGAGGTCACCGGTTGCAGCAGCGCCGCCAGATACGACTGGACCACGAACAGCACCCCGGCGAGGACGAGACAGAACAGCACCGCACGCGCCACCTTCGCCGAGCCGCCCGTCACCTCCTCCGCGAACGAGGCGATCGCGTCGAAGCCCAGGTACGAGAGCACCGCGACGGACACCGCCCCCAGCACCGCCGTCATCGAGAAACCGGAGTCCCCGGTGAGCGGGGTCAGCCAGCCGCGCTGTGCCCCGTCCCTGGCCAGCACCACCACCGCCGACACCACGAACACCAGCAGCACCACGATCTCCATGGCGAGCACCGCGAAGCCCACCCGGGCCGCCGCGCGTACGCCCCACAGGTTGAGCAGCGTGGTCACGACCACCGCGATCGCCGTCCACACCCACCGCGACACCTCCGGGACCAGCGCGTTCATCGCGATCCCGGAGAAGAGATAGGCGACCGCCGGAATGAGCAGGTAGTCGAGCATCGCCATCCAGCCCGCGATGAAACCCGGCCCCTCCCCGAGCCCCTTGCGGGCGTACGCGAAGACCGAACCCGCCAGCGGGGCGACGGCCACCATCTGGGCGTAACTGAAGGCGGTGAAGGCCATCACGACGGTCGCCACGAGATAGACCAGCGCGACAGCGCCGTCGGACTTCGCGTCGAGCGTGCCGAACACGCCGACCGGGGCCATGGGAGCGATGAACAGCAGTCCGTAGACCACCAGGTCCCGGAAGCCGAGCGTGCGCCGCAGCCTTCCGTCCACGCTGCTGCCCGCCATGAGACCTCCGTCGCTCGCCAGCCCCGCCGCACAGGGCTTCAGTCTCCCGACCCCGCCGATCCCGCGCCTGTTCGGTACGGCCTTACGATGGGACGCATGACTGCTACTCCTGCCCGCCGTGTCCTTCTCGCCGCGCCCCGTGGCTACTGCGCGGGCGTGGACCGTGCCGTGATCGCCGTCGAGAAGGCCCTGGAGCAGTACGGGGCCCCGATCTACGTCCGTCACGAGATCGTGCACAACAAGTACGTCGTGCAGACCCTGGAGAAGAAGGGCGCGATCTTCGTCGACGTCACCGCCGAGGTCCCCGAGGGCTCCATCGTGATGTTCTCGGCCCACGGCGTCGCGCCGACCGTCCACGCGGAAGCCGCCGAGCGCAAGCTCGCCACCATCGACGCGACCTGCCCGCTCGTCACCAAGGTCCACAAGGAAGCCGTCCGCTTCGCCAAGGAGGACTACGACATCCTCCTGATCGGCCACGAGGGCCACGAGGAAGTCATCGGTACGAGCGGTGAGGCTCCCGACCACATCACGCTGGTCGACGGCCCCGAGGACGTCGCCCACGTCTCCGTACGCGACGATTCGAAGGTCGTCTGGCTCTCCCAGACCACGCTCTCGGTCGACGAGACCATGGAGACGGTGGACGCACTCAAGGAGAAGTTCCCGAAGCTGATCTCCCCGCCCAGCGACGACATCTGCTACGCCACGCAGAACCGTCAGATCGCGGTGAAGAAGCTGGCCGAGGACGCCGAGCTGGTCATCGTCGTCGGCTCCAAGAACTCGTCCAACTCGATCCGCATGGTCGAGGTCGCCCTGGACGCGGGCGCGCCCGCCGCGCACCTGGTGGACTTCGCCGACGAGATCGACGAGACCTGGCTGGAAGGCGTCAGCACGGTCGGACTCACCTCGGGTGCCTCGGTCCCCGACGTCCTGGTCGACGGAGTGCTGGAGTGGCTGGCCGAGCGGGGTTACGGCGACGTGGAGACGGTGAAGACCGCGGACGAGTCGATCACCTTCTCGCTGCCCAAGGAGCTCCGCCGGGACCTGCGCGCCGAGGCGGCGGCACTCTCCGCCGAGTAACCGGCACGTCCCCGTGGCGCGGATCCCCTCCCCGGGGAGTGATCCGCGCCACCTGCCCGTACCGTGGATTCCATGAAGATCTTCGGTGTGGACATCGGCGGGTCAGGGATCAAGGGCGCTCCCGTGGACCTGGACCGCGGAGAGCTGGCGCAGGAGCGTCACAAGGTACTGACACCGCATCCGGCCACGCCCGACAGCGTGGCCGACGGTGTGGCCGAGGTCGTCGGCCACTTCGACTGGCAGGGCCCGGTCGGCATCACGTTCCCCGGAGTGGTCACCGGCGGCATCACCCGCACCGCGGCCAATGTCGACAAGGCCTGGATCGACACGGACGCCCGTGCGCTGCTCAGCGACCGGATCGGCCGGCCCGTCACGATCCTCAACGACGCCGACGCGGCCGGCCTCGCCGAGATGACCTTCGGTGCGGGGCGGGGCCGCAAGGGGACGGTGATCATGCTGACCCTGGGCACGGGGATCGGCAGCGCGGTCTTCACCGGCGGACAGCTGGTCCCCAACACCGAGCTCGGCCACCTGGAGCTGCACGGGCACGACGCGGAGAAGCGCGCCTCCACGAAGGCCAAGGAGGACGAGGACCTGAGCTGGCAGCACTGGGCGCACCGGGTGCAGAAGTACCTGGTTCACGTGGAGATGCTGTTCTCGCCCGAGCTCTTCATCATCGGCGGGGGAGTCAGCCGCAAGGCGGAGAAGTTCCTGCCCCTCATCGAACACGTACGCGCCGAGATGGTTCCGGCCGAGCTGCAGAACAACGCGGGCATAGTGGGCGCGGCCATGGCGGCCGCAGGCAACTGACCCTGGGCTACGAGCGGGGGCGGCGTGCACCCTGGCCGGTCCTTCCCAGGTGCCGCTGCCGCTCCCGCATGTGCCGGATCTTTCGTACGGTCGCGATGATCCCGGCGATGAGCGTGCCGCCGTACAGCCAGCCGGCATGGACGGCGAGCGCGGTGACCACGGCCATCGTCTGCCCGCCGAAGCCGCCCGTGCCTCCGGCGACCGGGATCACGCCGACGGCGAAGGCGATGGGCACACTGATCGGCGCGGTGACCAGGTCGGCAGGCCGCACCCAGAGCGCCGTCAGCGCGCTGACGGGCAGGAACAGCACCCCGTACACGACCTCCGAGCTGCCGAGGAGCAACCGGTCCAGGCAGGCCAGCAGGAACATGGCCAGGGCCGCGAAGAGCCCGGCGCCGATGCCGGTCAGCCGGGGGTTGGGGAACCTGCGCAGCGCGAGCACCACGGGTGCGACGGTGCGGGACCGGGGTCCCGGCCCCGGTGCGACTGCCACCCCCACGCCGCCGGCCGGCACCGGATAGGCGGCTGCGGCCTCGCCGAGGCCGCCCGGCGGGGGCAGCGGGGCCTGCCGGGACTGCCTGCGCTGCGGGGTACGTGTCCTGTGCTGCTCCACCTGGACAACCTAGGTCGCTGTGCGGGTTCTTTCGGGCGTTGGACACGCGCTTTGGCCGACCTTGGCCCTGCGTTCGATGCCACACGGCCGAAACGGGCCCCGTCCGGCTGCACGCCGCCCGCCCGTCCGGCCGCACACCGCCCGCCCCGTCCGGCTGCACGCCGCCCGCCCGTCCGGCCGCACACCGCCCGCCCCGGACCCGTGACCGGCCGCCGCGCCCCGCCCGTAAACTGGAGAATCGGTCCACACCGGGCCCGCCCCGCACAGCCCCTCAGCTCACTCCTCATCCTCACTTCAGGAAGTCGCCAAAGTGTCGCTCACGATCGGAATCGTCGGCCTGCCGAATGTCGGCAAGTCGACCCTGTTCAACGCCCTGACCAAGAACGACGTGCTGGCGGCCAACTACCCGTTCGCCACCATCGAGCCGAACGTCGGCGTCGTGGGTGTACCCGACCCGCGCCTGAACACGCTCGCCAAGATCTTCGGCTCGCAGAAGCTGCTCCCCGCCACCGTCGACTTCGTCGACATCGCGGGCATCGTGCGCGGCGCGAGCGAGGGCGAGGGCCTGGGCAACAAGTTCCTCGCGAACATCCGCGAGTCCGATGCGATCTGCCAGGTCATCCGTGCCTTCAAGGACGAGAACGTCGTCCACGTCGACGGCAAGGTCTCGCCCAAGGACGACATCGAGACGATCAACACCGAGCTGATCCTGGCCGACCTCCAGTCCGTCGAGAAGGCCGTCCCGCGCCTGACGAAGGAGGCCCGCCTCCAGAAGGAGAAGGTCGCCGTCCTCGCCGCGGTCGAGGAGGCCCAGAAGATCCTGGAGGCGGGCGACACCCTCTTCTCCAGGGGCATCACCGCCGGCACGGAGAAGGGCCGCCTGCTCCACGAGCTGCACCTGCTCACCACGAAGCCGTTCCTGTACGTCTTCAACGTCGACGAGGACGAGCTGGTCGACGAGGACTTCAAGAACGAGCAGCGCGCCCTGGTGGCCCCGGCCGAGGCCATCTTCCTCAACGCCAAGATCGAGTCCGAGCTGATCGAGCTCGACGACGACGAGGCCCTCGAGCTCCTCCAGTCCATGGGCCAGGAAGAGCCCGGCCTGGCCACCCTCGGCCGCGTCGGCTTCGACACGCTGGGCCTGCAGACCTACCTCACGGCAGGTCCGAAGGAGACCCGCGCCTGGACGATCAAGAAGGGCGCGACGGCCCCCGAGGCGGCCGGTGTGATCCACACCGACTTCCAGAAGGGCTTCATCAAGGCGGAGATCATCTCCTTCGGCGACCTGGTCGAGACGGGCTCGGTCGCCGAGGCCCGGGCCAAGGGCAAGGCCCGCATGGAGGGCAAGGAGTACGTGATGCAGGACGGCGACGTGGTGGAGTTCCGCTTCAACGTGTAACGGTGATCGGCGGCTCTGAGGAGAGTCCAGATCAGAGCGAGAAATACCAGGTCAGGGGTCAGATCGAGAGGTCTGGCCCCTTCTTGTTCTCTCTCCCTGATTCCGGCCTTGCCCGTGGCAGCGCTCCACGTCCTCCTCGACGAAGAGGTTGGACAACGCCTGGTCAGGAAGACGGTGTCGACCGCTGCCTGTGTGACCAGGGTGCGCAGTCCGCCGGGCAGCAGGTGGTCGTCACCGGTGACCGCAGGTGAACCCCGGTGGTGAGAGCTCCCCACGCCTCGGGCGAGAAGGCGTCCCAGGAGACAGACCGGAGCGACCTGGGCGACGACCCGGCCGGGGCCCACCATGGGGTGAGCTCGCCGAAAAGGCGGGTGGTCGTCCGGTGCGGTGACACGACGGCCTTGGGGGTGCCGGACGTTCCCGAGGTGAAGAACACGGTGGCGGGAGCGTCTCCGTCGGCCTCGGGCCAGGCTTGGCCGACGGGCAGGCAGTGTCCCGGGTGACGACGACGGGAGGCTGCATCGCTTCGGTGACAGCGCGAATGCGGCCGGCCGGCGCCGGTCCACCGCCGCGTACGCGGCACGGCACTTCAGGCACCGCACTTCAGGCACCACCACACTTCAGGCACCGCACTTCAGTACACCGAGCAGCGCCGCTACGAGCTGCGCGGATCCGGTAAGCACCACCGGTACGAAACAGCCGGGCCCGACGCCACGGTGTTGGTCACTTCGGTAGCGCGGTCCACTCGGCGACCGCGCGCCACACTTCTGCTGCCAGGTCGGGCATGCCCGCCTGCTGAACGCTCTCGGCCAGGCTGCGCAGCCTGGACAGGGCGCTGACGTCCCCGGCGTGTGCGTCGAGCAGTCCGCGCAGCACCTCCAGCCGGATGCGGTCACGGTAGGAGAGCAGGTGCAGACCTTCCTCCGCCCGGCCGCAGAATGCGCGCGCCTCGGCCATCGCGCCCTGCTGGAAGGCAAGGCGGGCCCGCAGGAACAGATACTCCTGACAATGCCGCGGGGTGCCGGCCAGACCGAGCGCGGGTTCGACGGCCTGCAAGTGCCGGTCGGCCTCCCCGAGCTGAGGAGGGGCGGCCTGCAGCGCGAGCGAGGCCGCCGCGAGCCGCAGCCGCATCCACAGCGTGAAGTCGTCGCGGCTGTCGAGGGCGGCCAGCGCCTGCTGGAGCAGCGAAGCGGCCTGTTCGTACTGGCCGAGCCGGGTGTGAACGGTCGCCGTGACCCAGAACGCCTCCGTGGCGAGCGGGCCCTCGTTCGCGGGGAGCGACGCGCATACCTCGCCGCTTTGTCGGGCAGCCTCCGCAAGGTTGCCGAGTTCGGCCTCCACGGAGGCCAGCAGGAGCTTGCTGCGCAGCAGGTTGGCAACGGGCACGTGGAGGTGGTGACGTTCGCTCAGGGCGAGAGCCTCCTGTACGCGCTCACGGGCCAGCTCGGCGTCGCCGAGGTTACGGACGCACCGGGCGAACCAGATCCGCGAGTGGACCCTGAGCACCGGACGCTCCATGGCGTCGCTGAGGCGGCACACTTCGTGCAGGACGGCGCGCTCCTCCTCGTACTCCCCGACCGCCTCGTGCAACCGCGCAAGCTGGGCGAGCGCCTGCCAGCGGAGCTGCGGGTCGGCGTCGGGGGACTCGGCGAGCGCGCCCTGCAGCATGGACCGCATCTCGGCCTCCCCCTCCTTGCCGAAGGACGTGAGGCTCATGGCCACGACGTCCCCGAGCTCGGATTCGGGGGGCATATCGAACGCGTCGGTCGGCTGCCCGAGCCGGACGGCGAGGTACTCGACGGCTCGCCGGGTGGGCGGGCGGGCACCGGACTCCAGCCTGGAGAGGTACGCGGCGGACATCCCCGGACCGGTGAGATCCGTCTGCGACTTCCCCTGCTGACGCCTCAGCTGGCGCAGGCGTCGGCCGAATTCGGGCTGCTCCTGCATCCGCTGCCACCTCGCGAGAACGTTGTCATCATGCTGCCAGGGCTGCTTCCCTGACAATCATTGCCCAAACGTGGCAATGGGACTCTACCAGGGTTGGCAGCCTGCTCCCTCGCGGCACTAGGGCCAGTCGATGTTGTCCAGGTAGGCGCCGGCGGAGACGCCGGTGGAGGCGACGGTGCCCGCGTCACCGAGCTGGACGGCCGTCAAGGCCAGGAGAACCGAAAGGCCGAGACCGGCCACCATGCGCAGAATTGTCTTCACTTACCTGATCTCTCTGTCTTGCTTGCATCTTGGCGGTGCAAGGCCGACCGTAATCGCCGGTCAGGCCATTGGCAAGGCTTGACAAGATTCGGCAAGTTTACCTAGGTTCAGCGACGACGCGATGGGGTCGCCGGCTCGATTCGCACGCCCGGCATCGGCGCGGCCACAACGAACCCGGCACAACGAAGAGAGTGACCATGACGACCGAGCTGTCCCACTCCCCTCAACGGGAGGACCTGGTGGAAGACCCGGTCTTCGCCTACCACCGGGCCGGAAAGATGGAAATCGCCGCCACGGTGCCGCTGCGCGGCGCCGAGGACCTCTCCCTCGCCTACACCCCCGGGGTGGCAAGGGTGTGCTCCGCGATAGCCGAGGACCCGCAGCTGGCGTACGAGTACACCTGGAAGTCTTCCTCGGTCGCCGTGGTCACCGACGGCACTGCCGTGCTCGGCCTGGGCGACATCGGCCCGGAGGCCTCGCTGCCCGTGATGGAGGGCAAGGCGATCCTTTTCAAGCAGCTGGCCGGGGTCGACGCCGTACCGATCGCGCTGGACTGCACCGACCCGGACGAGATCGTCGAGACCGTTGCGCGGCTCGCCCCCTCCTTCGGCGGTATCAATCTGGAGGACATCTCCGCCCCCCGCTGCTTCGAGATCGAGCGCAGGCTCCAGGAGCGCCTGGACATCCCGGTCTTTCACGACGACCAGCACGGTACTGCCGTCGTCACGCTCGCCGCCCTGTGGAACGCCGCCCGCGTGACCGGGCGTGAGCTCGCCGACCTGCGCGCCGTGGTGGCAGGCGCCGGCGCCTCCGGTGTCGCCGTGGCTCGCATCCTGCTCGACGCGGGCATTCGCGACATCGTTGTCTGCGACAGCAAGGGCGTCGTCCACGAGGGCCGCGAAGACCTCAACCCCGCCAAGCAGGCCCTGGCGCGCGATACCAACCGCGGCGGCTGCACCGGCACCATCGCGGACGCGATGAACGGCGCCGATGTGTTCATCGGCCTCTCGGGCAGCCCGATGGCCGAGGAGCCCTTCGCGACCATGGCTCCCGACGCCATCGTCTTCGCGCTCTCCAATCCGGACCCGGAGATCCTCCCGGACGCCGCACGCCGCTACGCGGCCGTCGTCGGCACCGGCCGTTCGGACTTTCCCAACCAGATCAACAACGTCCTCGCCTTCCCCGGCATCTTCGCCGGAGCGCTCCAGGTACGGGCCACCCGCATCACCGAGTCCATGAAGCTGGCCGCGGCCCGCGCCCTGGCCGACGTGGTCGCCGGCGAACTGACGCCCGAGCGGGTCCTGCCCGACTCCTTCGACGCACGCGTGGTGCCCGCCGTCACCCAGGCGGTCGCGACCGCCGCCCGCGACAGCGGCGTGGCCCGCGGCTGATCCGTGCCCGCAGGACCACAGAACCCGCATACCTAGGAACGAGAACACATGACCCTGCACGCGGTCGTCGGCATCAACTGGGGCGACGAAGGAAAGGGCCGGATGATCGACTACCTGGCCCGTGACGCGGACCTGGTGGTCAGATATCAGGGCGGCAACAACGCCGGCCACACCGTCATCAACGACCTGGGCACCTTCAAGCTCAGGCTGGTCCCATCCGGGATCTTCAACCCCGGCACGGTCAACGTGATCGGCCCCGGCACTGTCCTCGACCTGGAGTCCCTCGACGAGGAACTGGTCCAGCTGCGCGAGAGCGGGATCGACACCTCCGGGCTGCTGGTCTCCGACCGGGCCACGGTCTGCTTCCCCTTCCACCGGGACCAGGACGGCCTGGAGGAGGACCGGCTCGCCGACCAGCCCTTCGGTTCCACCCGGCGCGGCATCGCCCCCGTCTACGGCGACCGCTACCTCAAGAAGGCCCTCCAGCTCGGCGAGCTCTTCGACGAGGAGCGGCTACGCCGCAGGCTCGCGCCCGTCGTCGAGTGGAAGAACCTTGCGCACGGCGCGCTCTACCCCGACGCCCCGCCGATCTCTCTCGACGACATGGTCACGTGGGGACTCGAGTACGCCGGACGGCTGCGCCCTTACGTCCGCGACGTCAGCCTCGAGCTCCAGCGCGCCCAGGAGGCGGGCAAGCACATCATGTGCGAGGCCCAGCTCGGTGCGCTGCGCGACATCCTGTACGGGATCTACCCCTACACCACCTCCTCCACCACCCTGGCCGGCTACGCACCGGTCGGCTCCGGTCTGCCCGGTACCCCGCTCAGCCGGGTGACCGGTGTGCTGAAGGCCTTCTCCACCTGTGTCGGCGAAGGCCCCTTCGTGACCGAGGAGCACGGTGAGTGGGCCGACGCGCTGCGCACCACGTCCGGCGAGTACGGCGTGAACACCGGACGCCCCCGCAGGATCGGTCACTTCGATGCCGTGGCCTCCCGCTACGGAGTGCTCCTGCAGGGCGCGGACGAGCTGGCGTTCACCAAGCTGGACAGCCTCAGCGGCCTGCCCGAACTGCGGATCTGCACGGCGTACGAGATCGACGGGGTGCCGGTGACCGGCTTCCCCATGACGCATCTCCTCGGCAGTGCCCGCCCGGTGTACGAGACCGCGCGCGGCTGGGACGAGGACATCACCGCGGTGCGGGACTTCGACCGGCTGCCTCCGGCCGCGGCCGCCTACGTGCTGCGCGTGGAGGAGCTCGTCGGCGCGCGTATCCGGTACGTCTCGGTCGGCCCTGAGCGCGAGCAGCTCATCGACCGCGGTCCGCAGGGCCACTGAGCACTCCTCCCGACAGCCACCACGAAAGGCCCGGCCAACCGTGTCAGCCGTAAGTGACGTAACCCCGCACCCCGACCGGGCCCTGCGGTACGCGGTCGTAGGCATGGGAGCGACCGGTGTCGGCGTCTTTGTCGCCCTGGTCCGCTCCCTGGCCGCGACCGGCCGTGCAGCGGACGCGGAGATCCACATCTTCGAGACCAAGGAACGGCTCGGCGCCGGAGTCGCGTACAGCACTCCGCACGACTGTCATCTGCTGAACATGCGGGCCGGCACCATGAGCGTCCATCCCGATGACCCCACCCACTTCGTGCGCTGGCTGGCCGAGCGTGTGGATGCGGCGGGCGCCTCCACGGAGGCCGACTACGTCCCGCGGCGGCTCTTCGCCGCATACCTCCAGGAGTTCTTCGAGGAGGCGCTCGCCCAGGCGCGGCAGCACGGCACCAAGGTGATCACCCACAAGTCCGTGGTGAGCGACTGCCGCGAGGACGCCCGGGGCATGCATCTGATCGCCGGGCTCGACCACTTCGTCTTCGACTACTCCTTCCTCTGTCTGGGCGACCTGCCTTCGACCGAATACCTGGAGTTCACCAAGGTCCCCACCTACATCCACTCCATGTGGCACGGCGCGGGCCTCGAAGTGATCGACCCGGACACCACGGTGGGCATCCTCGGCACCAGCCTGACCGCCGTCGACGCACTGCTCCAGCTGCGCGCCTCAGGGCACCGCGGCGCCATCACCTGCTTCTCGCGGCGCCGCTCACTGCCCAAGGTCCAGGGCCCCCGGGTCCGGTACACCCTGCGCCATGTGACCGCGGAGAACCTGCGGCTGCTCACCGCCGACCACACCAGGAAACTGGAGTTCGCCGAAGTCGCCGCACTCTTCCAGAGTGAGCTCGAGGACGGGCTCGGGCTCGCGGTCGACTGGGAGCGGGTGCTGGCCGAGCCGTCGGCCATGTTCACCGCCACGCTCGCGAAGGACATCGAGCTCGCCGAGAACAGCCAGACGCTCTGGTACTCGATCCTCGACGCCACGTCCGAGGTCATCCCGCACGTCTGGCGGGCCATGTCCGCCGAAGCTCGCGCGGCGTTCATGAACAACCACCTGTCGGTCTGGTCGATGTTCCGCCACTGCATGCCGCTGGACAACGCGCGCAGACTGCTCACGATGGCCACGGAAGGCGCGTTCCAGGTCACCAGCGGCCTGACGTCGGTGGCGTACGACGACGAGCGGCAGCTCTTCCGCATCGAGGCGGCACCGGTCGGAGGCGAGCGGACCGTGTACGACGTCGACTACCTCGTCAACGCCACCGGTACCGGCTTCGCGCTCGAGCGCAGCGACTCCTCACTGATCCAGAACATGCTGATGCGCGGCGACATCAGCCCGCACCCGCTCGGGGGGATCGACGTCGGCTTCGAGGACATGCGGGTCGTCCGGCGCGACGGCTCCCTCTCCGGCCGCGCGCTCTACATCGGTCCGCTCACCCGCGGTGTGCACTTCTACACCAACTCGTTCGAGACCAACCTGGCAAACGCGCACAGCGCGGTGGCCACGGTGATGGCCCGGATCGGCGCGGCCTGAAACAGACCGCCGTTCCCTCTTCCTCCAGATCCCGTCTTCCGTACACCCATCAGGAGACCCCTTATGCGGGTGGCGTTCTTCGTCGGCAGCGACATCACGTCCCATCTGATCGTCGGCCAGGTACTCAGCGACGTCCTGCGGGCCGGCCACACCCCGTACATCTGCTACACCGACCAGCAGCCGAGCACCAGGGCGGAGCCCGAGCTGCGCGAGCTGTTCCGTTACGAGCGGACGCTGCTCGGCAGCTGCGTCTACCCCTATCTGGACAGCCGGCCCACGCCGCTGCACGGCTGCCTGCTGTCCCCGGCCGGCCTCGCGAAGCTCCACCGGGACAGGGTGGTGGTGAGGGTCGTCGAGGACGTCAACGACCCGGCCTTCATCGCCTACCTGGCGGCCGAGGAGGTGCGGGCCGGGTTCTCCGTGCGCTGCTACCAGAAGTTCCGCGCGCCGCTCATCGACCACTTCAGACCCGAGCCGGGGGCACCCGCGCTTTTCGCGAACCTGCACCCGGGACTCCTGCCGCAGTACCGCGGTGTGCTGACCTTCGCCCGCTCCATGCTGCGCGGAGAGAACGAGGCCGGCTTCACCCTGCACCGTGTCAACGAGAACTGGGACGCGGGTGGCGTCATTTCGGTGGCGGGGGCTCCGCTCCGCTACGACCGCTCGGTCCTGGAGAACATGACAGACCAGCGCGGACAGGCCGCGGGCCTGCTCCTCGACGCGATCGAACGGGCAGCGGCGGACGGCCGGTGGGCCGACCGCCCCCAGGATCCTGCCGAGGCCGGGTACTACTCGCATCTGCGCCGCGAGGACCTCGACGAGCTGCACCGCAAGGGCATCGAGCTGTTCCGGCCACGGGCCGTCATCGACCTGCTCGTCAGCGCGTTCACCCCCGCGGGATCGCCGGAGAGCTTCGAACTCGGCGGAATCCTCGCGGGAATCACCAGCCGCCGCCCCGAGGCCGCCGGCGCCCCGGCCTGATCCCGTACCACCTACGTCACCCGACCCGCACCCTGCAGAAAGGACGCCCGCCATGGCGTTGGACCGTACCGACATCGAACAGATCATCAGCGAGATCTGGGAAGACCTCCTGGACGTCGACGTCGATCCTGAAGACGACTTCTTCGAGCTCGGCGGCTACTCGCTCCTCATCGTCAACGTCGTCACCGAAGCCCGCAAGCGCGGCCTCGAGCTGGCGGCCGGCGACATCTACACGCACAAGACCCCGGCCGCCATCGCGGACGCGCTGAACCCTGCCGGGGGCTCCGCCGAGCCGGCCGCGGCGAGCGCCGACCCCGACTTCAGCACCGTGTGGGAGTCCGGCCTGAGCCCGATGCGGACCGAGCCGTCCGCCACCTTGGTCCCGCTGGCCACCGAGGGCACCGGCACCCCGGTCTTCTGCTTCCACTGGGGCACGGGCAACGTCCGCTTCATGGCCGACCTGGTCGACAGTTTCCGCGGCGGACGCCCCGCATACGGCCTGGAGATGGCCGGCCTGTGGGGCCGCGAACGGCCCGCGCTCTCCATCGTCGAGATGGCCGCGCGCTATCTGAAGGAGATCCGCACGGTCCAGCCCGAGGGCCCGTACCTGTTCGTCGGCCCGTGCGCCGGCGGCCGCATCGCGTACGAGATCGCGCGGCAGCTGGAGGCGAACGGCGAGCAGGTCGCCGTCCTCGCCGTCATCAACACGATGCCGCCCGGCACCACCGAGCTCGACGCGGCCTGGGGCCTGCGTGAGCTGTACGACTTCCGGCTCTCCTCCCTGCGCGAGCGCTTCGAGGTGCCCGACCTGCACACCGACCAGGAGCGCCTGATGCGCGGCATGGTCGACATCGCCTGGCTGGACGAGGGCGTCGACCCGGCCGACCTGCACTGGCGCCAGGCCGTCTGGGCCGCCGGTGTCTTCGCCCAGGAGCACTACGAGCCGCGCCCGTACGGCGGCGAGATCACCGTCATCCAGCTCGCCGAGGACGCAGACCGGCCGGAGGCCGACTGGGCCCCGCTGGCCGGTTCGACCGAAACCCACGCCGTCGCGTCGGCGGGGACGCTGGCGCTGCTTCGCGATGCCGTCGTCGCGGAGATCATCGCCAAGAAGCTGGCAGGCCACGGCGCCTGAGCCCGTTCTCTGCCCCGCCCCACCCATCCCCGCATGCATTCCCCCGCACGAGACCCACGAGGTGCACGCAACTGTGGCAAGCAACCCGGCTGTCAAGGCGGTCCGTTCCTGGGCGAACGACCTGGTGCCCGCGCCCGGGCCGGCCCGCCGGCTCGCCGTACTGACCGTCGTCCAGGCAACCGGCTTCGGTCTCTTCCTGACCGCCAGCGCCATCTTCTTCCGGAGCGCCATCGGCCTGACGGCGGGACAGGTCGGCACCGGTCTGTCCGTCGCCGGTCTGGCCGGGATGCTCTGCACGGTGCCGATCGGCCGGCTCGCCGACCGCTACGGGCCCCGGCTGCCGCTGCTTGCCTCCTACGCGGCGCTGGCGTTGCTGTTCGCGGCCTACTGCGGGGTCACCGGTTTCGCAGGGTTCGTGGTGCTCGCGGCGCTGATCTCGGTGTGTGAGACCTCGTCCCATCCGCTGCGCATGGCCCTCATCCACGAGGTCTTCCAGGCGGACGAGCGGGTCCGTGTCAGCGCCCAGATGCGCAGCCTCTTCAACGTGGGCTTCATGCTGGGTGCGGCCATCGCGGGCGGCGCGCTCACGGTCGGCAGCCGGCCCGCGTTCTACGCGGTCGCCCTGATCACCGCGGTGGCGCATGCCGGCTGTGCACTGATCACCTGGCGGCTTCCGGGACGTACGGGGAAGACCGTCACGGCCGACACCGCCGCGCAGCCCACTTCCCGTTCCGGGCTGCGGGACTACAGGTTCGTGGCGCTCGCGCTGCTGTGCGGCGTCCTCGAGTTCTACCAGCCGATCCTGATGGTCGCCCTGCCGCTGTGGATCATCGGCCATACCGAGGCACCGAGCTCGCTCAACGCTGTCCTGCTCATCCTGGACACCGTCCTGGTCATCGCCTTCCAGGTGGCCGCGAGCCGGGGCGCCGAGACGGCCCCCGGTGCGGCGAGGATGCTGCGCCGCTCCGGGCTGCTGCTCGCCGCCTGCTGTCTGGTGTTCGCCCTGACCGAGGACGTCACGGCCGCGGTGGCGGTGCCGCTGCTGCTCGTCGGCACGGCGGTACTCGTCCTTGGTGAGCTCAGCCAGGCCGCCGGCTCGTGGGGGCTCTCCCTCCACCTGCCGCCGCCCGGCAAGCAGGGTGAGTACCAGGGGGTGTTCGCGCTCGGCCGTGGTCTGCAGCAGACCGCGGGCCCGTTCCTGGTGACCGCCCTCGCGGTCGGCCAGGGCCGGATCGGCTGGGCGATCCTCGCGGCCGTGCTGCTGCTCGCCGGTCTCGCCTGCCCCCCGCTCACCCGCGCGGCGCAGGCTGCCACGGTGCGGGCCGGGGAGCAGAGCCCGGCCGAGCCCGAGCCCGAGCCCGTGCGCTGAATTGGACCCGCGCCGACCGTGCTTCTTCCCGAGAATGTGTGAGAGGACGACCGATGAGTAGTGCCGTGAGTGCCGGTGATCTGGTGTGTCTTGATGCTGTTGTTTCGTTGCCGGAGTTGTTTCGTGTGGTGGCGGCCGGGTGTCCGGATGCTGAGGCGGTGCATGATGACGGGCGGACGCTGACGTATGCGGAGCTTGATGCTGTTTCGGACCGGTTGGCGGCTCGGTTGGCTGCGCGGGGTGTTGGGCCGGGGGATCTGGTCGGGCTGTTGCTGGAGCGTTCCGCTGATATTCCGGTGGGGATTTTGGCTGCGATGAAGGCGGGTGCCGCCTATGTTCCGCTGGATCCGACCTATCCGCGGGAGCGGTTGGGTTACATGGTCCGGGATGCCGGTGTGAGCATTCTGGTCGGGGATCCGGGGCAGGCGGCCGAGCGGGGTCTGGAGGGTGTGGCGGTGCTCGCGCCTTATGACGACGGGCGTGTGGTTTTGGCTGCGCCGGTGGTCGAGTTGACGGGTGAGGAGCCGGCGTATGTGATTTATACGTCGGGTTCTACGGGGAATCCCAAGGGCTGTGTGGTCAGTCACCGCAATGTGCTGTCGCTGTTGCGTGGGGCGTTGCCGTTGTTCGAGGTGGGTGCGGACGACCGTTGGGCTTTGTTCCATTCCTTCAGTTTTGATGTGTCGGTGTGGGAGTTCTGGGCGTCGATGGCGACCGGTGCCACTGCGGTGACGGTGCCGTTGCGGCTGGCGCAGTCCCCGGCGGAGTTCCTCGGTCTGCTGGCGGAGCAGCGGGTCACGGTGCTGGGGCAGGTGCCGTCGGTGTTCCGTTCGCTGGCTCTGGCGTATGAGGAGGCGGGCCGGCCGGAGTTGGCGCTGCGGTATGTGGTGTTTGCGGGGGAGAGCGTCGACCTGGACGTCGTTGCCGGGTTCTTGAAGTCGGTGCCCGGTACGCCGCCCACTGCGGTCAACATGTACGGGCCTACCGAGACCACTGTTTATGCCACTCACCGTGTTCTGACCGCGGCGGATTTCGACGGTACTGTCCGTTCTCCGATCGGTCATGGGCTGCCGCATCTGCGGCTGGAGGTCCGTGACGAGGATGTGGCGCTGCTTCCTGTGGGTGAGGCCGGTGAACTCCTCATTGCCGGTCCTGGTGTGGCTGTCGGCTATTTGGGCCGGCCCGACCTCACGGCGGAGCGTTTCGTCACCCTTGACGGGCCGGACGGGCCTGATCGTTACTACCGCACCGGTGATCTGGTGCGGACTCTTCCCGACGGCTCTTTCGAGTACCTCGGCCGTAACGACCAGCAGATCAAGCTGCGCGGCTACCGGATCGAACTCGGTGAGGTCGAGGCTGCGCTGCGTACGCATCCGACGGTCAAGGATGCCGCGGTCACGGTGATCACGACCTCGGCGGGAGCGACGTTCTTCGTCGCGTGCATCGTGCAGGCCGAAGGTGCCCCGGACAAGCCCGCCGCGATGCTGCGTGAGCACACCCAGAGCATGCTGCCGCGCTACATGGTCCCCGACCGCTACCAGATCGTCCCCGAACTCCCCCTCACCGGCTCCGGAAAACTCGACCGCAACGCCCTCAACCGAATCGCACTGCGGTCCGGGCAGCACGAGCAGTCCCCAGCCGGGCCGACCGGCGACGCCCACATCGACCTGGTGGCTGAGGTCTTCGCCGAGGTGCTCGACCTGCCCGGCGTGGCACCGGACACCGATTTCACGTCCCTGGGAGGCAACTCGCTCGGCGCGGGACGCGTCTGCGCCCGTCTCGCGGCGCGGCTGCAGCATCCGGTACCCGTGTCCGTACTGTTCCGGCATCCGACGCCCGCGGCGCTCGGCGCCTGGCTGCGCACCGCCGAGCCTGCCGCCACAGCGGACGGCCTCGCGCAGGCCGCCGATGGCCGGACGCCGCTCACACCGGCCCAGGAAGGCTTCCTGACCGGGCAACTCATCGCGCCGGCCGATCTGGGGGCGCATTGCCTGAGCGCCTGGGTGATCGAGGGCGACCTCGACGAGCCTGCTCTGGAGCGTGCCCTGGCCGACGTCCACGGCAGGCATCCCGCGTTGCGCTCCACCTACGCGATGGAGCGCGGCCGTACCTATGTAGTCCCCGGCGCCTCGGCAGCCCCCCGCCTCGTGCGACTGGCTGCCGCACCTTCGGTGCCCGAGGCACTGACGGCCGCACGCGCCGCGCTCGCCGTGCCGCTCGACCCGACGGAGGGTGCGCTCTGGCACGCCGTGCTCGCTCCGGTGGCCGACGGCAGCGCGGTGTTCGGGTACGTCGTGCACCACGTGGCCTTCGACGGCTGGTCCGAGTCGCTCCTGGCCGACGACATCGCCACCGCGTACAACGCCCGCCGCGCCGGCGCCGAGCCCGTCCTGCCTGTCGTGCCCTCCGCCGCCGAAGCCTGGGCGATGCGGGAGGCGCATCTGCGCTCGGCCGGCCTGGACGACCAGCGGACGCGCCTCAAGGCCGCGCTCCGGGGCGTACCGGACCTCCACTACCCGTCCGCGCAAGGGAGCGCGGTCGCCGGGGTGGGAGAGGTGCTGCGTGTCGAGGTGCCGCTGGGCGCCGAGGAGACCGCCGCACTGGACCGGGAGGCGGCCGGGGCAGGACTCACCCGCTTCCCGCTGCTGCTCGCCCGCTATGCCCAGGCACTCGCGGAACTGACCGGCCAGGACGACTTCGGCATCGGCGTCCCGGTGGCGCAGCGCATCGACACCCGCCTCGAGCCTGCCGTCGGGTGCCACATCGGAACGGTCTGCGTCCGCGTGGGCGGCGCCGTGACGGCCCACGAGCCGGCAGCCGGGGACGGTGCGGACGTGGCCGAGGCCGGACGGCTGGTCCGGGAGGCCTTCGCCTGCCAGGACGTCGGGATTCCCGAGGTGGTACGGCTGGTGAATCCGCCCCGCACGGCCCGCGCGCCGCTCTTCCAGACCGTCTTCGCCTACCAGGACAACGCGCCGGCCCGGCCGGTCCTCGACGGAGCACGCGCCGAGTTCCGCCGGTTGCCGTACCTCGGCATTTCCGCGGAGATCCAGACCGAGGTGTGGCCGGCTGGCGACGGACTGCTCGTCGTGGTCAACGCCCAAGTCCCCGTGGTGTCGACCGACTTCGCACATGGTCTCGCCAAGGCCTTCGCCGGTCTGCTGGGTGCCGGCAGCCGTATATCCCTTCTTCCCGAGAATGTGTGAGAGGACGACCGATGAGTAGTGCCGTGAGTGCCGGTGATCTGGTGTGTCTTGATGCTGTTGTTTCGTTGCCGGAGTTGTTTCGTGTGGTGGCGGCCGGGTGTCCGGATGCTGAGGCGGTGCATGATGACGGGCGGACGCTGACGTATGCGGAGCTTGATGCTGTTTCGGACCGGTTGGCGGCTCGGTTGGCTGCGCGGGGTGTTGGGCCGGGGGATCTGGTCGGGCTGTTGCTGGAGCGTTCCGCTGATATTCCGGTGGGGATTTTGGCTGCGATGAAGGCGGGTGCCGCCTATGTTCCGCTGGATCCGACCTATCCGCGGGAGCGGTTGGGTTACATGGTCCGGGATGCCGGTGTGAGCATTCTGGTCGGGGATCCGGGGCAGGCGGCCGAGCGGGGTCTGGAGGGTGTGGCGGTGCTCGCGCCTTATGACGACGGGCGTGTGGTTTTGGCTGCGCCGGTGGTCGAGTTGACGGGTGAGGAGCCGGCGTATGTGATTTATACGTCGGGTTCTACGGGGAATCCCAAGGGCTGTGTGGTCAGTCACCGCAATGTGCTGTCGCTGTTGCGTGGGGCGTTGCCGTTGTTCGAGGTGGGTGCGGACGACCGTTGGGCTTTGTTCCATTCCTTCAGTTTTGATGTGTCGGTGTGGGAGTTCTGGGCGTCGATGGCGACCGGTGCCACTGCGGTGACGGTGCCGTTGCGGCTGGCGCAGTCCCCGGCGGAGTTCCTCGGTCTGCTGGCGGAGCAGCGGGTCACGGTGCTGGGGCAGGTGCCGTCGGTGTTCCGTTCGCTGGCTCTGGCGTATGAGGAGGCGGGCCGGCCGGAGTTGGCGCTGCGGTATGTGGTGTTTGCGGGGGAGAGCGTCGACCTGGACGTCGTTGCCGGGTTCTTGAAGTCGGTGCCCGGTACGCCGCCCACTGCGGTCAACATGTACGGGCCTACCGAGACCACTGTTTATGCCACTCACCGTGTTCTGACCGCGGCGGATTTCGACGGTACTGTCCGTTCTCCGATCGGTCATGGGCTGCCGCATCTGCGGCTGGAGGTCCGTGACGAGGATGTGGCGCTGCTTCCTGTGGGTGAGGCCGGTGAACTCCTCATTGCCGGTCCTGGTGTGGCTGTCGGCTATTTGGGCCGGCCCGACCTCACGGCGGAGCGTTTCGTCACCCTTGACGGGCCGGACGGGCCTGATCGTTACTACCGCACCGGTGATCTGGTGCGGACTCTTCCCGACGGCTCTTTCGAGTACCTCGGCCGTAACGACCAGCAGATCAAGCTGCGCGGCTACCGGATCGAACTCGGTGAGGTCGAGGCTGCGCTGCGTACGCATCCGACGGTCAAGGATGCCGCGGTCACGGTGATCACGACCTCGGCGGGAGCGACGTTCTTCGTCGCGTGCATCGTGCAGGCCGAAGGTGCCCCGGACAAGCCCGCCGCGATGCTGCGTGAGCACACCCAGAGCATGCTGCCGCGCTACATGGTCCCCGACCGCTACCAGATCGTCCCCGAACTCCCCCTCACCGGCTCCGGAAAACTCGACCGCAACGCCCTCAACCGACTGGCGTCGACCCGTCCGGCTCGCGCCGCGCGCAGATCGGCCTCGTAATCAACCGCCCCACCTCCATGACCATCGACAGGAGAACATCGACACCGGGAAGCGCCAGCTGCACGATCCAGTCGGACGGTCACCCAGGAGGTGCGTGGTCCGTCAGGAAGGGGAGACCACGGTAGCGAGGACCACCTCGAATTCCTCGAGGCTCCGCGTGGTCACGCGCGCCCTCGCTGTGGCCTCGCCCCGCACCGCCGCGACGGAACTGCGGGATGCCGCGAGCGTGTTGCGATCGGTGTAGAGCACGCCCACGGCGGCTCGGCCCTTGGCGCGGTCGAGGAGCAGCGAGGTGCCCTCCAATCCGGGGATGCTCTGGAGCTTTGGCAATGCGGTGTTCTGGAACGTCTCCACCAGCAGGTCCACGTCGGAGGGCTCGACCTCCAAGCGGACCAGCCGGAACCAGGCGCCGGGCCCGAGCCCCTTCGCGCGCCGGGCGACCGCCGCTTCCCAGTTGTCGACCGCCACGGTTTGCGCGAACGGAGCCAGCAGCTCGGCGCGCCGCTCGCGAAGACGGTCATCGCTGGCCTCTCGGGATTTTTCGTTGTCCCACCACGATCCCACCAGGAGCTTGCCGAGCTCGCGATCGACGAACAAGCCCATGCCGCGGTATCCGGGCTGCTCCGACAGCAGGGTGCGCCCTTCGGTGCTGAGTGCGTCCGCTACGCCGTCGAGCTCGGCCGGATCACCTGTTGCATAGATGGTGCGAACGTACATGGCGCCCTTCCTGCCGTCCGGCGGCCCATCTGCGATGGCGCTCCGCCAGGTACTGGGCGAGCCCCGGGCGGGCTCGTGTCCGACACTCCATGCGATGGTCAGGAAGGGTGGGAAGCAACGTGGCGGAGGCATTCGGGTGACCGGCCAGGCATCCCTTCATCGGCCGACGAGCTGTGACGCTGCGCGGGCAGATGTGGTCCGACCGAGAGCCGGCCCAGGCCGCAGGACACCCGTGGACGACCCTCGGAGGTCGACGTATGCCGACGGAGAAATACCTGGTCGGAGTGTTGGTTGAGGCTCCTTTACGAAGTGGCGGGCGGGGCCCATGCCTTCCGCTTCGACGTCCGAGAACGCGTCTGTGAACTGGTGAGCCTCACGTCATCCGTGCAGGCTCGGCCGAGGGCGCCTTCTGCAGCGATGAGTTCCGGCCGGGTCGCGAGTCTGTTCTGGTGACCGTCGTACGTCGTACGACGCTGCCGGGCACGAGACACCACGGAGAACACCATGACGACCACCCCGGACGACCCGCCGCCCCCCGCGCTGCCCGGCCGCCCGCCCGTTGTCGACCCAGGCACCTGGCAGACAGCCCGTGACGAGCTCCTGGTCCGCGAGAAGGCCCACACCCGCGAGGGCGACGCCCTCGCCGCGGCCCGCCGTCGGCTGCCGATGGTGGAGCTCGACGGGACGGTCGAGGTCGTCGGCCCCGATGGCCCGGTGCCGTTCCTGGACCTGTTCCAGGGCCGCAACGAGCTCGTGGTCTACCAGCACATGTGGCACGACGGCGCGCCGCACCAGGGGCAGTGCGAGGGCTGCACCACCACGGCCTGGCACGTGAAGGACGCCGTCTACCTCAACGCCCGGGGCGTCTCGTTCGCCGTCCTGACCTCGGGCCCGTGGGACGAGGTGGCTTCCTACCTCGAGTTCATGGGTTACACCCAGCCCTGGTACTCGGTGCGGGGCGTGGAGGCTCCGGTCGGCGGGGAAATGGGGTACATCGTCTGTTTCCTGCGCGACGGTGATCGTGTGTTCCTCACCTACTCCACGACGGGCCGTGGCAACGAGCGGGTCAACGGGTCCTTCGGCCTGCTCGACATGACGCCCTACGGCCGCGGCGAGGCGTGGGAGGACAACCCCGAGGGTCGGCCCGTGATCGGTGATGTCCGCGAGGGGTACCCGTCCGAGGGTCGCCAGCCCTGCTGGTACTGGCGCTCGGACGCCGACGGCGTCGCCTCCTGGGGCCCGACCAGCCGGCCCGTGCCGCAGTGGACCCGCCCCGGCGCGACCCCCGTGGAGACCCTCGGCCGGCACGGCCACCACCACTGACGCGCCTTCGTCGACCGCGTCGGCAAAGGGTGTTGGGTGCCGGGCCGGCGGGAGCCCGGCGCCCGCACCCCGCTGAACAGCCGCGGCAGCCCAGCGTGCCGCGGCTGGTCCATGTCGTCGATGCTGTCCGCCCCGGGCGCCATGCCGCAGGCCGGTGACATCGGCTTCGCCCAACCGGATTCGGATCATCGGACCGTGCGGAGGCCCTCGCTGCGGCACGGGGGATTGCCTCTGGAAGTGTCCTGGAGATCGTGCGTGCCGTAAGCGTGAAGAACTTCCGTCATCGCAGGCCACAAGGCACTTCCTCGTTTTCCGGGGAAGCTACTCACGGGCATCGGAGCGGTGGGTCCGGGTTCCGTCGGCATCGCCGAAGGGTTGCATCGAGACGCCTCCGTCGGCCATTCAGGGGCACGGACCTGAGTGCCTGTCATATTCCTCCGCGGGGCTTGCCAGGAACCCGCGGCACAGCTAACTTAACTCGCCGCATACATATATTTAGTTGCTTACTTATCTCCGCCTCCTCTCCGCCCGATCCCTGGAGCGGAGGCGTGGGTCGCGTTCCGCCTGCACCACACCGGTCCGCCGCACGACGTACCGGTCGCGCCAACCGCCCCGGCGGGGAAGTTCAGGTCGTACCGGAGGCGGCGGTGTCTGTGCCGCCTGCTCCATGCACTCCGTTCCACCGGCCGGGATCCCGGTCCGGACGGCGCGTCAGCGCCCTGCGGGCCACGGCTCCGCCCCCGGCCGGGGTCATCCACACCGATCGAAGTATGGGGAGGGCACTGATGCGCCGAAGAGGTTCGATCTTCCTGACGGTGGCCGTGCTGTGCGCCGCGGGACTCGCTGCGATGCCTGCAGGAGCTGCGGCGGCGGGCACCGCGCAGCCCACCGAATGGCGGGAGGTGTTCTCCCCGGACGGCACCGTCACCCGGGTGGAGATACCGAAGCAGGCTGAGGGTCCGGCCGCATTCGCCGACGTCCGGGCGGCCGCGGCCTCCGAGGTGACCGCCCTTCAGGAAACCGGACCGTCCGCCTCCCGGTTCGACGTGGTGATCGTGGGCGACGGCTACACCGCCTCCGAGATGGGCCTGCTGCGCCAGCATGCACAGTCGAAGTGGAACGAGATAGCCGACACGGCGCCGTGGAACACGTACCGCCAGTCCATCAATGTGTGGCTGGTCAATGTCGTGTCCAACGAGTCCGGCGTCGACAACGACCCATCCCAGGGCGTCAACCGTGATACCGCCCTGGACATGTACTTCAACTGTGGCGGCATCGAACGGCTGTTGTGTCTGAACGAGTCGAAGGCCAAGGAATATGCCGCTCAGGCCCCCGAGGCCGACGCGATCCTCGCCGTGGGCAACAGCGCCACGTACGGTGGCGCCGGTTACCCCAGCCTGGCCACCGTCTCCGGCGGCAACGCGCAGGCCGGCCGCATCGCCATCCACGAACTCGGCCACTCCGTCGGCGGTCTGGCTGACGAGTACTACACGCCGGGCACCGCGTACACCGGCGGCGAGCCCAAGGAACCCAACGTCACCACCGACCCGAGCGGGTCCAAGTGGGCGTCGTACCTCGGGCTGAGCACGCCCGACGGGGGCGTCATCGGCGCCTACCAGGGCGGCCACCAGTACGAGCGCGGCATCTACCGGCCCTCGCAGGACTCCCTCATGCGCAACATCGACAAGCCGTTCAACCTCATCGGTCTCGCCGCCATGGAAGGGGCCATCAGCTCCAGGACCGGCGGAACTCCCAACCCGGATCCCGGCCCCGGAGGGGCGTGCACCGGCCATGAAACCTCGTACACCGGAAGCCTGACCGGCGGAGGCTCCGTCTACGAGCCCGACGGCGGATCGTTCGACGCCGGCGCCGGCACACACCACGCCTGCCTCTCCGGCCCCAGCGGCAGCAACTTCAGCCTGTCGTTGCTCTATTGGAACGGCACCACCTGGCAGACCGTCGCCATCAGTGGCTCCGGCGGCACGCTGACCTACAACGGCGTCGGCGGCTACTACACCTACCAGGTCCGCTCCGTCTCGGGATCGGGGTCCTACACCCTCGGCTACACCACGCCCTGACTCCCAGCGACCCCACGTAGGACGCAGGTCCCTGCACCAGGACGCGGGTCCCTGCACATTGACCAAAGGCGGCCCGACCCGCGAAGAAGCGGGTCAGGCCGTTCTGCTGTCCGCCGCGACAGCCCGCAGAACTCCGACTACCGCGTCGCTCCGTGCTGTGGCAGTGCTGCACGACAGAGCTGCTGTCCGGCACGACCTGGGCCCGCGCTTCTATCCTGGTGAGAGGGCAGACGGGCTCGCGACCAGCGCGAAGGGAGCTGCCCATGACCGAGTGGATCAGCGGCACCCGGCGCACCTCGGCCGGACCGGAGAGTCAGGCCGTCGACGGGGCGAGGGAGGCTGTCTCCCGCGAGGCGTGGGGCGATGCCTACCGCCTGCTGCACGGCATCCGCCCGGACCTCCTCGGCGTCGACGATCTCGCTGCTCTCGCCGATGCCGCCTGGTGGACCGGCCGCGTCGACGAGTCCGTGGCGGCGCGGACCAAGGCGTACTCGGGCTACGAGGCCAGGGGCGAATCCCGGCAGGCCGGTTACTCCGCGTGGATGCTCTTCTACGAGCACCGACTCGCCGGACGGAACGCTGCGGCCGCGGGCTGGCTGCACCGCGCGCGGCAGCAGCTCGGCGGCGAGCCCGAGTGCGTCGAGCAGTGCTACCTCGCGTGGGTCGATTCCGAGGAGGCGCAGAACCGCGGCGCATTCGACGACGCCATGGACCATGCCTGCCGGATGGCCGACATCGCCCGGCGCTGCGGCAGCGCGGACCTCCTGGCCATGAGCACCGAGGCCCGAGCGGGCGTGCTGCTGGCCGAGGGAAGGGTCGCCGAGGGGCTCGCCCAGCTCGACGACGTGATGTGCGCGGTCGCGGCGGGCGAGCTCAGCGCCTTCTTCACCGGGTGGATCTACTGCCTCGGCCTGCAGCAGTGCATGGCCTGCGCCGACCTCGATCGGGCGGCCGAGTGGACCGACGCGGCCATGGCCTGGTGCGCCACGATGCCCGAGGAGAACAACTTCCGCGGTCTGTGCCGCGTACACCGGGTGGAGGTGCTGGAGCTGCGCGGCTCGTGGTCGCAGGCCGCTACCGAGGCGGGCCTGACCTGCGAGGAGCTGCTGCCGTACGAGGCGCTGACGGCCGCCGAGGCGGTGTATCTCGCGGGCGAGATCCAGCGCAGGCGCGGTGACACGGCCGCTGCCGAGAGTACGTACGCCCGTGCACACGAACTCGGTCGTGACCCGCAGCCGGGCCTCGCTCTGCTCCTCCTGGCCCAAGGCAGGACCGATGCCTCGGAAGCCGCTCTGCGGGTCGCGATCGCCGCCGACGGAGGCCGGCACCGCGGGCGGCTCCTCGCGGCCCAGGTCGAGATCTTCCTGGCCCTCGGCCGACTCGACCGGGCCCGCTCGGTGGCGGACGAACTGGAAGAGATCGCGCGCGCGTGGCAGCGACGGCGGGAATCCGAGCGCACTCCGCCGCACGCGACCGCGGCGTGGGCGGGCGGCGCCGTCGCCTTCGCCGAGCACGACCTGCGGCGCGCGCTCCCGCTGTTGCGCCGGGCGCTGGAGCTGTGGCTCGACCTCGGGGTCCCGTACGAGGCCGCGCAGACCCGGATGACGCTGGCCGCCGCCGACCGGGCAGCGGGAGACGACGAAAGCGCGCGTCTCGAGCTGCGCGCCGCCCACGCGGTCTTCGAAGCGCTGGGCGCGGTACCCGACGCACGCAGGGCGGCGGCCCTGCTCCGGCTCCCGGGCGAGCTCACGGCGCGAGAAGTCGAGGTGCTCAGGCTTGTCGCCGGCGGACGGACCAACCGGGCCATCGCCGCTGAGCTCACCATCAGCGAGCACACCGTCGCCCGGCATCTCAACAACATCTTCGCCAAGGTCGACGTGTCCTCGCGGGCCGCTGCCACGGCATACGCGTACACACATGGCCTGGTGCCTCTCGCATAGGCCGCGTACACACATGGCCTGGTGCCTCTCGCATAGGCCGTTCCGCCCATGGCGCGATCCGACGGAATGGGCAGTTCCGACGATGAGCGCCATGCGCTTCCAGGCCTACAACGGAGGTACGGAGCGGTACCCCGTACATCCGAGGACAGGAAAGCGGTGGCGGCCATGAGCACCTACGCACGAGCCCTGGACGGCGCAGTGGCGGAGCGGCTGGGGACGGTCGTGCACGGCGATCTCATCCAGCCCGGCGAGCACGGCTACGACGAGGCCCGCAGGGTCTACAACGCGATGCACGACAAGAGGCCCGCGGCCGTCGTCCGGGCCGCCGACGCGGGCGATGTCATCGCCACGGTGAACTTCGCCCGGGATCAGGACATGGCCCTGGCGGTCCGAGGCGGCAGCCACAGCGTCACCGGCTACGGCACCTGCGACGACGGGGTCGTCCTCGACCTCTCGCGGATGCGCGGAATCCGGGTCGACCCCACGACCCGCACCGCATGGGCCGAGGGAGGCTGTACGTGGGCGGATTTCAACCGGGCCACGCATGCCTTCGGCCTGGCCACCACCGGGGGAGTGGTCTCCAGCACCGGCATCGGCGGGCTCACCACCGGCGGCGGTATGGGCCACCTGGCCAGGCGCTGCGGGCTGGCCTGCGACAACCTCGTCTCGGCCGATGTTGTCGTGGCCGACGGATCCTTCCTGACCTGTACGGAGAAGCAGAACGCGGACCTCTTCTGGGCCTTGCGAGGAGGCGGCGGCAACTTCGGCGTCGTCACCTCCTTCGCCTACCGGCTGCACGCCGTGGCCGACATCCTGGGCGGCCCGACGTTCTACCCGCTCGACGGCGATGTACTGCGGCGTTACCGGGAGCTGATCGCCGAGTCCGACGAACGGCTCGGAGCCCTGCTGGTTGTCGGGCTCGGCCCTCCCCTCCCGTTCCTGCCCGAGCGCTGGCACGGCCGGCCACTGTGCGGTGTTCTCGCCTGCTGGACCGGGCCCGAGACGCAGGACGACGAGATCCGTGCCCGCCTCGCCGGCCTCGGCCCGATCGTCGGGCAGTACCTCGGGCGCATGCCGTATCCCGTGATCAACACCCTCTTCGACGAGCTGCTCCCTGCAGGGCTCTTCCACTACTGGAAGGGCACGTTCAGCAAGGGGATGCCGGACGGGGCCATCGACGCGTACGTGGAGTACGGTGCTGCAACCCCCTCCATCCAGAGCTCTACCGTCGTCTTCCCCATCGACGGCGCCTGCCACCGGGTGGCACCCGAGGCAACCGCGTTCGCCTACCGCGACGCGGACTTCTCGACCGCCCTCAGCCCCACCCTCACCACGCGTGAGGAATGCGTGGCACACATGGACTGGGTGCGCCGCTTCGCCGCGGCGCTGCGACCCCATTCGATGGAGGGTGCATACGTCAACTTCATGGACGAGGACGACCAGGGCCGGGTCCGGAGCAACTACCGGCAGAACTACGACCGGCTGACGACGATCAAGCGGCAGTACGACCCCTCCAACCTGTTCCACCTGAATCACAACATCGCCCCATGACCCGATGGAGGGTGGCGACGAGGAGATGGCAGCGGCGCGGAGGCGGGGATTGCAGCTGCGTTGAGGCGCCGACTCGACTCCGCCGACCATGTGCGGGCCGGTCCGCAGACAGTTTGCAGGACACCCTTGAGGGACAGGCAGGGCCAACGCACGGCATCGAAGAAACGCCTGGGCAGGGCGCTGCGTGCAGTTCTGCCGCAGGTGCGGCCCGCGGGCCTGAAGCCGTGGTCCACCAGCGCCGCCGCGTCCCCGGCTCCGTAGATCTGGCCCCCGAGCCCCCGAGCCGCCGAGCCCCCGAGCCCCCGAGATCCTCGCCTACCATGCCCGACAACCCGCCCGACGAAGGGAACCCCGTGGCCCAGCAGGCCGACGACCGCTCCCCAGCCCTCACACCGGCGCTCGACTCGATGACCCTGCTGGCCGCGGCTGTCATCGTCCACGACAAGGACACCAACCGCGTCGTGCTCCTCCGGCGCAGCGAGAACGCGAAGTTCGCCCAAGGCCTTTGGGACCTGCCCGTCGGCAAGAGCGACCCGGGGGAGCCCATCACCGAAACCGCGGCCCGCGAGCTCCACGAGGAGACCGGCCTCATGGTGAAGCCCGAGTCGCTCGAGGTCGCCCACATCATCCACGGTGCCTGGGGTGTCGAAGCCCCCAACGGCTTCCTCACCGTCGTCTTCGCCACCCACGAATGGACCGGCGAACCCGTGAACCGCGAACCCCGAAAGCACTCTCAGGTTTGCTGGGTCGAGGCCGACGCCATCCCGGAAGCCTTCGTCCCTGCCAGTGCCGGCGCACTGCACAGCTACCTGGAAAGGGGCTCGCAGGTATCGCTGGCAGGCTGGTGACGGCGCGCAGAGGCACGGAAATCCATGGCACACCGGCCGGGCCCTGAACGAGGCTGCGCAGGTGAGCGACTGCTACCCCGGTCCCTGCCGCCGGCACCGCGTTTCCGAGGCCATGCCTGGCTTGCACCCGGCCCGTCGCAGGACACCCGTAAGTGACCGTCGGTGGCGTTGCGTTGCATGGTCGACGCCCGACAGGATGGCCCGTCCGTTTCGCCGGCAGTCGCTGACCGGCGTACCGGGACCGGCGAAGCGGAGCACGCGCAGCGAGGCCGCGTGCCGGACCTCTCCACAAGGTTCTCGGGAGCCCTAGTCGGCAAACAGTTCGAGCATCGGCTGGAAGGCGGAGTCCTCCTCATCAGGAACGTGCGGGAGGAAGCCGTCGGTGACGGTGCGGGCGGCAGTGGCGAGGAGGCGGTCCAGGACGTCCCGCTCGGTGGCCGGGGAGAGCTGAAGGGCGGCCAGGAGGCGGTCGCGGACCGTGGCGTGGTCCGGGTGGTCGTCGATGTAGCCGGAGTTGAGGGCCGGGGCCCGGAAGCCGGCCAGGGCGTCGTGCCAGGACGGGAGGACGATGGCAAGGGTCAGGGCGTCGGCGAGCGACTCGGCGATCAGGGAGGCCTGGCCCTCGGAGTCGGTGTAGAGGACGGGGCGGGAGCCGCCGGGGACGGCCGGGCCGCAGAGGTAGTGGGTGCCGCCCGCGTTGCAGCCGGCGACGGGCTCCACCAAGAGGCCGTTGGGCAGGGCGATCGGCTCGATCGGGTCGGTGCGGGCAAGGTCGAACTCGCCGTCGCAGGCCAGGTAGGAGGCGACCTCCGGATGCGCGGTGATCCTGCGGAGCAGCGCGTTGTCCGAGAGGGCGGCCGGGTTGAGGGCTGCGGTGATCGCAGGGGTGAGGGGGTGCCCGGCGAGGACGTGGCGGACAGCGTCGAGGGGGACGGGGCGCTCGTAGTCGTCCTCGAAATGGGCCTGGACGGTCTCGGGGGACCGGTCGACGAGGAGAGGGAAGAGGAAGCCGGAGCCGTCCGGGTCCTCGCTGCCGGACGGGAAGGCGATGGCCGAGCCGGTGCGCCAGGCGGTGTCGCCGGTCTCCCGCCACAAGCAGGCGGTGACGCGGGGGGCATCGATGCCCTCGTCGCGGAACGCGGGCTCGTCCAGGAGCGGGCGCAGCGGGGCGGGCACTTCGTCGATGACACCGGGCCAGACCTGCTCGTCGTCCGTCCCGTACGGGCTCATCTCCGACTCGTGGTCGAAGCCGCGTATGAGCACGCCTGCCGAGGTGAAGAGGATGGCGAAGTCGTCCCCCGAGCCGTTCTCCATCAAGGCTGCCTCTACTCCGGGGCCCCAGGCGGTGTCGAAGGTGTAGGAGCAGAACCGCGGATCGCCGCCGATCGTGGTGTCCAGGACGGCCAGCGCGCGCAGGTGGGCGCGGAGTTCGGCGGGGCCGGGGAGAAGGGCGGCGGTCTCGTGCACAGTGCTCATGACGCCATGGAAGCAGCCGCCACTGACAATCCGGCCCGCTGGTCCCGACGGTGGAGGTCGCTGCCTCCAGCGGGCTCCGACCGACCGCGGCTCGCCCGCCGCTCGGATCCCTCCTGAGACCCTTCACTCGCTTGCGAGCCCGGCGCAAGGAAGCCGAGTAGGGGTCTTCGGAGGCTCGGCCGTGATGCCGGAGGAAGTCGAGGCCGACTTGACGAAAGTGGAGGCGCTCATGGAGATCGTGGAGAAGGCGACCGAACATGCCGCGCTCTTGAGGCCGCCCCCGATTGGCTGCACGCGGGCGGGGGCATGAGTACCGACCTGGTTCTCCCGCGCTGCCGTCCGCTCCGGAGACCCAAACGCAGAACCGTGTCTCGGACACGATCGCGGCTCGACGGAGTCGCGCAGCCATTGCGGGATTGAGACCAATGCCCGGACGGAGGCGGCAGTGATGGTTCCTGACATGTCGTGCGGTGCGCGTCTCACCGCCCATGACGCAGTCTCCACATCCCTGGCCCTGTGCAGTGATCGCGCCCTGCGTGCGCTCGTGGATGCGGCCATGCCGCTCGGTTCCGGCATCGGCGGGACGTCGGCCCTGATGGAGGTCGCCGGCACCCCGGTCTTCGTGAAACGGGTGCCCCTCACCGACCTGGAGAGGCAACCGGAGCACGTCAGGGCCACGGCGAACCTGTTCGAGCTGCCCGTCTTCTGCCATTACGGCGTCGGCACCATCGGCCAGCCGGGCTTCGGGGCCTGGAGGGAACTCGCCGTGCACACGATGACGTCGGACTGGGTACTCGCGGGGGAATGCGAGTGCTTTCCCCTGATGTACCACTGGAGGGTGCTGCCCGATTCGTCGCCCCTGCCCGAGGAACTGGCCGACGTCGAACGGGCTGCGGCGTACTGGGGCGGCGGATCGCAGGTACGCCGTCGGATCCAGGCTCTCCAGCAGTCCTCGGCGAGTGTCGCGCTGTTCCTGGAGTACATCCCGCAGAACCTGCACCAGTGGCTGGGCGCTCAGGTCGAAGCAGGAGACCGGAGCGCCGACCGGGCCTGCGCCATGGTGGAGAGGGAACTGGCAGTCGGCACCTCGTTCATGAACAGCCGCGGGCTCCTGCACTTCGACGCGCACTTCGAGAACATCCTGACCGACGGTCGGCGCCTCTACTTCGCGGACTACGGCCTCGCGATCTCCTCCCAGTTCGAGCTGTCGCAGGACGAGGCCGACTTCTTCGGCCGGCATCAGACCTACGACCGCTGTTACACCGCCACGTATCTGGTGAACTGGCTGGTCACCGCTTTGTTCGGATACCGGAGGGAGGACGGGGACGGCCGTTACGCGCTGGTGCGCGCCTTCGCAGCGGGCAAGCGCCCCACAGGAATCCCGGAGGAGGCCGCAGCGATCATCGCCCGGCACGCGCCGGTCGCCGCCGTGATATCGGACTTCAACCGCACGTTCCAGCGCCGGAGCAGGCAGACCCCGTACCCGCTGGAGGAAGTCCGCCGGATCGGCCGTATGCACAGATCGTCCGACGTCTGACGGCATCGTTCGGGCTGTGACGCGAGCGACCCGGAACCTCGAGGAGCGGGGGGCACGGATACAGCCGCACATGAGCAGGCCTACGATCCGGCGGCCAGGGAACGGCTCGCCGCGATCACACACGAACTCCTCGCCCGACCCGACAGCGGACGGTGAGGGTGGATTCGCCGTTGCCGGTTCCCATGGGTGCCGGCGCAGGGGCCGACACCCTGTGGGCGACTGCCGTTACCGCCCGGTCTCCGCGGTGACGGTCAACTCCCCGATCCCCGCGGGCTTCTCGGCGGTCTCCGCGCTGAGCGTCACCCGCACCCTGCGGGCTGTGTCCCCGGCCCGGAACGGCCGCCAGGTCCGGCCGTCGAGCGAGGTCTCCAGGGTGTGGGAGGCAGGTGCGACGTCGGACCACCGGGGGGTGAGCGAGGCGACCCGCACGACGCGGCGCAGGTCCACCGTCAGCGTTCCCGTCGCGCCGTCGGGCGACCACGCCGTCGACGGGCTGCCGTCCACCGCATTGCGGGGCCGTCCGGATCGGTGCGCGCGGCGTAGTAGTCGAGTGTCGCGGCAGCGGCGCCCTCCTCCATCGGCCATTCCAGCGGGTACACGAGCAGCACGGTGTCGGCCTGCTTGATGGTCGAGCCGCTGTACCCGGCGTACTGGAGGAACAGTTTCCGCTCGGCGTCGTATGGGATGCGGAGCCCGTCGGCGACCTGGGTCCACCCCGCAGCCCGGAGACGAAGGCGCCGTCGTACCGTGGTGTGTAGAGGGGCCACCCGGTCTTCCCGCCCGTCTGCGCGTATCCGGCGCCCGTGGCGGGGACCCGGTGGCCCAGATAGCCGTTGCCGACGTAGGGGTCGTACCCGCGGCCTCGCCGAAGGCGGTGGACGTCGGCGTCCAGGAGGCGTCGTCCGAGGCGTCGGATGTACGGGCGTCCCGGGTGTCGGCGTGGCCCGTCCGCCCGCACGAGGCGGGCGGGGGCGCCGTCCGGGGTGCGGCGGTCCTCGCGCCGGTCGCGTACGAGAGCGGCGGCAGGGGGGCGATCAGCGCACCCGCTACCAGGGACGTGAGAAGAGAGATGCGCGTGAGGCTCACCGTACGAAGGTAGGGAAGGCGGCGGCGCGGGTGCGGTTCCGGCGCGCGGGTGAACGGCTGATCGGACGGCACACGGAGCGGACCGGTCCAGGGCAAGGGAGAGCGGCATGTCGTATCCGGAACCCATATACGCGGACGGTGAGGGCGAGATCAGCGCGGAGTACCGCCCGGCGGACACCACGCCGAATCTGCTGACGCGCAGCGGTGGCACCACGCACTATCTGGCGACGACGGCGACGACGCACGGCGAGTTCGGTCTGTACCGGATCAACATGGCGCCCAGGGCCGGTGGCCCTGCCACGCATTTCCACCGCTCGATCTCGGAGTCGTTCTTCATCCTCGACGGGACGGTGCGGATCTACAACGGAGAGCGCTGGATCGACACGACCGAGGGCGACTTCCTGTACGTACCGCAGGGCGGCCTGCATGCGTTCCGCAACGACTCCGACGCGCCCGCCTCGATGCTGCTGCTGTTCACACCCGGGGCACCGCGCGAGGAGTACTTCGAGAAGGTGTCGCAGGTGTCCGACTGGCCGGAGAAGGAGCGCGCGGAGTTCTTCATCCGGCACGACACGTACTGGACGGACTGACGACTCCGGTCACGGTGCGAGGCGTTCATGGTGGCGGGCCGGGTGTCTCATGAAGCGGCTGCCGGGTCCGCGCCCGCCAGGCCCGTTTTGAGGCCTGCGCCGCACAGGGGTACGACGACGCTGCGGTCCGTCCAGTCGCCCACGGCCGCCCAGCACGCGACTCCGGTCGTCTCGACGAAGAAGCCGCGGGCCGCCAGATCCTGCTGCGCGGTACGGATCCGGTCCTCGGCGACGGTGAGGAAGGTGCCGCCCGACTCCCTGACGGCCGCCAGGATCTGCCGGGCGCGCGGCGGGCGGGGGATGGCGATGCCCTCGGCGAGGGTGGGGGACACATGGTCCGGGGAATCGAGCAGTTCGTCGGCGCCCGCACGGAACGCCGCCGCGAGCGGGGACACGGCCTCGGCCTGCACGGCGATCAGCGCAGGACGGCGGTCGATCAGGCCCTGCGCGAGGAGTTCCGACGTGGCCAGGGCAGCACCGAGGAGCAGAGTGCCGTTGCCGACCGGCACAGCGATCGCGTCCGGCAGGCTGCCGCCGAGGTCCTCCCACAATTCGTAGACGTAGGTCTTCGTGCCGTGCAGGAAGTACGGGTTGAAGACGTGCGAGGCGTAGAAGGTGCCGGGCGCATCGGCGGCGGCGCGGGCGGCCCGTGCGGTGGCCTCGCGGTTGCCGGGCACGATCTCCAACCGGGCACCGTGGGCACGGATCTGCTCGGTCTTCTTCGGGGACGTGCCCTCGGGAACGTACACCGTGCAGGGCAGGCCGGCCCGGGCGCAGTACGCGGCGACGGCCGTGCCCGCGTTGCCGCTGCTGTCCGCGACGACCCGCTCCGGGGAGAGCCGGCGGGCCAGTTCGGCCAGCATGACGGCGCCCCGGTCCTTGAAGGAGAGCGTCGGCATCAGGTAGTCGAGTTTGGCCGAGACGCTCGCGGTCAGGGGGACGAGCGGGGTCCGGCCCTCGCCGAGGCTGACCGCCGGATTGCCGAGAGGCAGGGCCTCTTCGTAACGCCACAGTGAATTGACGCGTCCGGTCAGCGAGTTGAGCGACGCCGCTGACCGGACATCGAAGTCGAGGTCCCAGGGACCTCGGCAGACGGGACAACACCAGGTCAGGTCGGCTGCGTCTGCTCGAGTCCCGTCCTGCGGGCAGCGATAGGTGGCCATGCCCATCAGCATGTCAGCCGTGTGGCGAATGTATTGCTCATGCCAAGACAGTCTTGTGGGATTCCTATGGATGGGCCAATCTTTCGCTGGCAGCAGGGCATGCCGCTCGCTCGACGGAACCCGAAGTGCGGTTCTGTCGTGTCTGGTTTGTCATGCCCATGCCGTTGTTCGACCGAATGCACCCTCGACCGAATGCACCCCTCGGCCGAATTCACCCCCCATGCACCGCGATGCAGGCCAATGCACCCCCATGCATCCCCCACCGGCGCACCGCAACCAAGGAGGACCCCTCACATGGCAGTGAAGCGTCACGCACGCTACGCGCGAAGACTGGCCGCGACGAGCGTCATAACCGGCGCGGCCCTCGCCCTCTCGACGGTGGCGGCCTTCCCGGCCCTCGCGTCCGGGAACGCACCGGAAGGCCGGATCGAGAACGCGGGCGCCCCGGGCGCCATCAGCGGCAGCTACATCGTCACCCTCGACGAATCCGCCGCCGACGCCGGATCCGCCGATGGCAGGGCGCTCGCCGCGGAATACGGCGCGAAGATCAAGAAGACCTACCGTGCGGCGCTCAACGGCTACGCCGTCGAACTCCCGGCCGAGCAGGCCAAGAAGTTCGCCGCGGACCCGGCAGTCGAGTCCGTCGTGCAGAACCGGACCTTCACGATCTCGGGTACCCAGCCCTCCCCTCCCTCGTGGGGACTGGACCGGATCGACCAGACCGCCCTGCCGCTGAACCAGAGTTACACCTACCCGGACAAGGCGGGAGAGGGCGTCACCGCGTACATCATCGACACCGGTGTACGCATCAGCCACAGCGACTTCGGCGGCCGCGCGTCGAACGGCTACGACGCCATCGACAACGACAACACCGCGCAGGACGGCAACGGCCACGGCACCCACGTGGCCGGCACCGTCGCCGGGACGTCGTACGGCGTCGCCAAGAAGGCGAAGATCGTCGGCGTCCGCGTCCTCGACAACAGCGGCTCCGGCACCACGGCGCAGGTCGTCGCGGGCATCGACTGGGTGACGGCCAACGCCGTCAAGCCGGCCGTCGCCAACATGAGCCTGGGCGGCGAAGTGGACACCGCGCTCGACACCGCGGTGCGCAACTCCATCGCCTCCGGCGTCACCTTCGCCGTCGCGGCGGGCAACGAGTCGACCAACGCCTCCACCAAGTCCCCGGCGCGCGTCGCCGAGGCCATCACGGTCGGCTCCACCACCAGCACCGACGCCCGGTCGAGCTTCTCGAACTACGGCAGCGTCGTGGACATCTTCGCGCCGGGCTCCTCCATCACCTCGTCGTGGAACACGGGCGACAGCGCGACGAACACCATCTCGGGCACATCGATGGCGAGCCCGCACGTCGCCGGTGCCGCAGCCCTGTACCTCGCCGACCACCCGGGCCAGACCCCCGCGCAGGTCTCGGCAGGACTGGTCGCCGCAGCCACCAGCGGCGTGGTGACGAACCCGGGCACCGGGTCGCCGAACAAGCTGCTGAACGTCGGCGCCGGCACCACCCCGCCGCCCACGGGCACCAAGTTCGAGAGCACCACCGGCTACACGATCGCCGACAACGCCACGGTCGAGTCGCCGATCACCGTCTCCGGTGTCAGTGGTAACGCGCCGTCCGCGCTCAGCGTTCCCGTCAACATCACGCACACCTACTCCGGCGACCTGAAGATCGACCTGGTCGCGCCCGACGGTTCGGTCTACAACCTGAAGGCGTACGGGACCGGCGGCAGCGCCGACAACGTGATCACCACCTACGCGGTGAACGCGTCGTCGGAGGTCGCGAACGGCACCTGGAAGCTCCGGGTCAGCGACAACGCCACCTACGACACCGGGAGGATCAACTCCTGGGCACTGCAGTTCTGATGCCGGTGCGCTCCTGAGCCGGTTCCGAACGCACGCGGGGCGGCTGCCGACGGCAGCCGCCCCGCACGCTGCTTCCGGCTACCGCCGATTGAGTCCGCGGTCGACCGCGGACATCAGCTCGCCGTCGTCCGTGTCGCCGTCCAGCGACCAGAACATCGCACCGCCCAGACCGCGGTCACGGATGTACGAGGTCTTGGCGCGCAGCACCTGCGGGTCGTCGTACGTCCACAGGGTCGTCCCGTCGAACAGCCAGGCGTGGCCGTTCCGGGTGTCGCGGTGCACCGTGTACTGCCCGGAATCGGCCAGCTTCTTGAGGGCCTTGTAGTCCTCGTAGCCCGCGGCGTACGTCGCCGGGGCGGGCGCCGTCGCCGGCTGCCCGAGACCGTCGCCGCCGCCGGTCACTCCGGTCCAGCCCTGCCCGTAGAACGGCATGCCCACCACCAGCTTGCGGGCGGGGGCGCCACGCTTGATCCAGTCACGGACCGTCTGGTCGACGCTGAAGTCGCCCTTCGCGTACAGGGCGGACTGCTGGGCGGTCGTCGTCTCACCGGAGACGTGGAAGTCGTAGCCCTGGAGGTTGACGAAGTCGAAGTCCCGCATGATGCGGCGGACATCGAAGCCCGCGTCGATCTTGGCGGGAGCGGTGGGGACGAACGCCGAGAGCTCGTAGTGCTTCTGCTTCGTGCCCTTCTGCTGCGACTTCTGATTCGTCTGCGACTTCTGGGACTTCGCGTAGGCGTCGAGCTGCGTACGGAACTCGTGCACCAGGGCGGTGAAGTTCTGCTTGTCCTCCGGGCGGTAGACCGTGTCGGTGTCACCCGCGGAACCGGGCCACTCCCAGTCGATGTCGATGCCGTCGAAGAGGCCGGCCGCCGCCCCCTCGCCCCCGCGTACGCCGTCGACGGGCAGGTTGCCCTTGATGTACAGGTCGATGCAGGACGAGACGAGTGCCTTGCGGGAGGCGGCGGTGCGGGCCGCGTCGGAGAAGTGGGTGGACCAGCTCCAGCCGCCCAGCGAGATCAACACCTTGAGGCCGGGGTGCTTGGCCTTGAGCTCCCGCAGCTGGTTGAAGTTGCCCGCGAGGGGCTGGGTGTCGGTGTCGGCGACGCCGTCCACCGATCCGGCGGCATCCAGGGGACGGGCGTAGTCCGCCCACGCGTCCGCCTCGCCGGGCACATTGCCGGTGAAGCACGTGCCTTCGGCACTGACGTTGCCGAAGGCGTAGTTGATGTGGGTGAGCCTGGCCGCGGCGCCGCTCGTGTCCAGGTCCTTGACCTGGAAGTCGCGCCCGTAGACGCCCCACTGGGTGAAGTAACCGATGCTCTTGTAGGCGCGGTTGTGGTGGCCCGTACCGCGGTCACCGTGACTGCCGCCGTCGTGGGCGCCCTCGGCCGTGGCCGCGGGGGCAATGCCGGCCAGCAGCGCGAAGGCGCAGGCGGCAGTGGTCAGTCTGGACAGGGTTCTTCGACGCATGGGACTCGTTCCTGTGCGTGTGCCGGGACTGGAGGGACAGCGAGAGCCGTGCTGTGGACAGGAAGGTATTGGTCTGGACCAAAAACGGTCAAGAGCCCATGCGGCTGCGCGCGAGGTATGCGCTGGTCGGCGAGGAATCATCACATCGAGTGAAACTTTGGCCTGTGCTTGCGGTACTCAACCCACGGTTGCCAGGCTGTTGCAGTCTGTCAACCTGTTGGGAGTGGCCTGTGACTTTCGGTGAGCAGCCCGCCTATCTGCGCGTGGCGAGCGATCTCAGGGAAAAGATCGTCAACGGCGCGCTGCCGCCCCATACCCGCCTGCCGTCGCAGGCGCGTATTCGCGAGGAGTACGGGGTCTCGGACACCGTCGCGCTGGAGGCGCGGAAGGTGCTGATGGCCGAAGGGCTGGTCGAGGGGCGATCGGGCTCCGGCACGTATGTGCGGGAGCGGCCCGTCCCGCGCCGGATCGCCCGCTCCGGCTACCGGCCGGGAGCGGGAGCCAATCCGTTCCGCCAGGAACAGACGGCGGAAGGAGTGCGCGGAACCTGGGAGTCCCGCAGCGAGCAGGAGGGGGCGAGCCCCGAGGTCGCCGAACGCCTCGGTATCGAGCCGGGAGACCGGGTGATGCGTACGAGGTACCTCTTCCGGGACGCGGGCGAGCCGATGATGCTCTCCACATCCTGGGAGCCTCTTGCCGTCACGGGCCGTACGCCGGTGATGCTTCCGGAGGAGGGGCCGTTGGGCGGCTGCGGCGTGGTCGACCGGATGGCCGCGATCGACGTCGTCGTGGACAACGTGGCGGAGGAGGTCGGCGCGCGCCCGGGGCTGGCGGAGGAGCTCCTGGCACTCGGAGGCGTGCCGGGCCATGTGGTGATCGTGATCGGACGTACGTACTACGCATCGGGGCGGGCCGTGGAGACGGCGGATGTGGTCGTACCCGCCGACCGCTACAGGATTGCCTACCATCTGCCGGTCAGGTGACCGCGTACCGGCTGCGACGAGCGCTGTGAGGCGCGGCCTGCCGTCGTCCGTGCCGAGGATGCGACTCCCCTTCGCCGCCTTTGATCCGTAGGCAGTCGCCCACGGTAGCGACTTGTCATGTCTAAGGGCTGTCCCGTAATCCCTGGTGGATCAGCGCACGGTGTCGGATGCGGTGCATCGCAAGGCGGAGGGACGTCCGCATACTGGATGTATTCGGGCGTTCCGGCAACGCGGCGAGGTGCCGTAGCTGTCGTCGTGCGCCCCCCCGCCAGGGATTACGGGACAGTCCTTAGCTCCTGGCTTCCCCGTTCGTCAGGAGTTGCCACCGGGGCTGCAGAACGGCGCCGATGGCATGGGTGGCCAAGGGGAGGGCTGCCTCGACCGGCCGAGCCCGGTGAACGGCCCGGACAGCGAGAGCGCCGATGGGTACTGCTGCCGATGCCCGCGGCGCGCAGGCGGCCGGCCGACGCCTGAGGTGTGCGCATGTGTGAGGCGGGCGAGGGGGTGCATGCGTGAGGGTGCGCCCCCTCACGCATGGCCGGATGCGTATCTCTTTGTGTAAACACGCATCCGCTGAGTGAAGGTCAGGCGTACGCTCGGGCATATGCGTACTGCGGTTTCCTGGGGATCCTTAGAGACGTGCACGCCAGTGGGGAGAGGGGCGAAATGCTTGGGAGGGACACGATGACCGACAGCGGTGCCGTGCTCCCTTGGCTGGTGATTCGGCAGGATGACAACGGCAACAGATACCGCGTCGGCCGTTATGCGACACAGGACGAGGCGCAGAAGATCGCGGACGACCTGGATCGCCACGGGCACAAGCAGCTCTACTGGGTGGAGCGCGTGGGCCAGAGCGCCCGCCCCTGACGGCAGCGGCTCGGGCGGAGACGCTGCGCCGATCGTCTTCGCCTGCTGCCCGTGCGGACCCCGTGCGGACCCCGGACCCCGTGCGGACCGAGAGGCTCCGGGCGGTGGCCGGGCCGTCCACCATTGAGGGCGGCCCCGACCACCGTGTGTCGTCGTGGGCCGGCACAGACCGGCTGCCGGACGGCGCCGTACGTTCGCGTCCCGGAAGCCCTTTTCCCATGGGTCCTCAGACGGCACGTCAGACGTGCCGTCGGCCCCGGTGCCGTTGGTGCACGGGGACGTCGGCGCGGCGCGGGGCCCTCTCGGTACAGCGAGCCGCGTGGCGCGAGCCGCGGCCGCGGCGGCGCTGGGACAGGGCCGGAATCACCTGGGGGCCGATGCCCTTCGAGGGGTTCGGTGTATCTCGCACGTCTGTCCCTGCGCGCCGACGAGCACCGCGGGTGCCTCCCGGCTGAGCCTCGAATTCCTCCGGGCCGCACGCGACGAGAGCGCGAGCGGCCGGAGCGAACTGTCGGGAAAGGCCGGCCGCTGCCGTCGCTGAGTCGAATGACATCTCCTCGAGGCTCCGATCGGAATGCACGCTGCCGCCGATATCCGGAAGGCGTCGAGGTGGGCGCTGCTCACGGGCGAGGCGTCCAGCACACTGATACACGGGCACAGAGGCCGAGCAGACGTCGGCGGGCCGTCAGGTCTCCTTTCTCTACCTGGTGCTCCGCCGGGCGGCCGATCTCCTCGGCTGTACGAACGATCCGCTGACGGAGGACCCGGTGGCGAAGCCGTACGCCACGGCATCCGAAGCAGCGGAAGAGTGATGGTGAGGACGGAGCGATGCCGGTGCTGATCGACACGGTGGCCTGGGTGCGGGTGGAGAACGGCAGGATTCTCTGCGCGCGACCAAGAGGGAAGGACATCTTCTACATCCCCGGAGGCAAGCGGGAGAGCGGGGAGACGGACCTGCAGACCTTGCTGCGCGAGGTCGAGGAGGAGCTGACGGTGACGGTGATTCCCTCGACGGTCATCCATGCGGGTACGTACGAGGCGCAGGCGCACGGTCATCCCGAGGGTGTGGTGGTGCGCATGAGCTGCTATTACGGCGACTATCGGGGCACGCTGGCCGCCAGTAGTGAGATCGACGAGATGGCCTGGTTCTCCTACGGAGACCGCCCCCTCGTCCCCCCGGTCGACCAGCTGCTTTTCGATGATCTCAGGGCGACGGGTGAATTGATCTGACTCATGGCTCATGCACCCGTACGCCCCACCTGTCACTTTGTGTGATAGTCAGCACTACATTTCGGGTATGTGCTGAATATCCCCTCTGTATGGGGTGCACCCCATTGCTGGTCTTGGGAAGTGATCGGCGTGACCGATACCGAAGGCGACTGTGCCGAGTGGAGCTTTCCGGCGGTGCCGGGCTCCGTGCGCAGCGCCCGGCACGCGGTACGCGATGCGCTGCACTGCTGGGGGCTCGACGCGGCACTCGGGGATGTCGCCGTGCTGCTCGTGAGTGAACTGGTGACCAATTCTCTGCGCTATGCGGCGGGGCCCATCGGGGTCCGGCTCGTGCGCCCGCAGGCCGACGGTGTCGTTCCCGGGGTGCGGAGCGCCGGGCGGGCCCTGCTCGTGGAAGTCTCCGATCCGCTTCCGGATGTGCCCACCGAACGTACGGCCGGACCGGAGGACGAAGGAGGGCGCGGGCTGCAGCTCGTGGCTTGTTCTGCGCGCCGCTGGGGGACCCGGCGCGGAAAGAGTGGCAAGACGGTGTGGTTCGAGCTCGCTCTCCCTGGTTAGGAGTGGGAGGGGACGCACAGCGATCACTGGCGGTCAGGGCAGAACCTGGCTGAAAGGGACTGAGACCGTGCTGTGATCGTGAACGCCGTGCCGGTAAGGCCCGTAGTGCTGAATACTGCGGGCAGGACCGGTCCGGTGTGTGAGCTGGAGGGGACGGTCGCGTGAGCGAAATACCTGGAACAACGGGCGACGTCATGTGGCAGAGCAGCCCGCCTGGCTCGATCTATGACTACATCAGGGTCGCCTCCTTCTCGATCGGGCCTGACGGGCTGATCGAGCAGTGGAGCCGGCGGGCCGCCGGTCTGTTCGGCATGGCCTCCCACGAGGCGGTGGGCAAGGATCCGGTCGAGGCGTTCATGCCCGCCGAGCTGCGCTCGAACGCTCATCGGCGGGTCGGTGAAATCCTCGACGGCAAGGAATGGACGGGCCTCGTCCCCTTCCGGATGCCGGGGGAGAGTGGTGTCCAGGGCCTTGCTGAGATTTACGTCATGCCGAGCGAGACGGGGAGCGGCGAGCGTGCCGCGCTCTGTATCGTCGTCGATGTCCGGGCATTGCGGCGCATCGAAACTGATCTTGCCGCATCACAGGCGATTTTCGGCCAATCTCCCTTCGGCTTCGTGCTCTTCGGTACGGACTTCACCGTCGTACGGGCCAACCAGCGGTTCGCCACGGTCTTCGGCGGCGAGGCCGACGACCACCGAGGGCGCACGGTGGACGACTACCTGGCCCGCCCGGAGGCCGACCGGCTCTCCAGCACGCTGAAGCGCGTCCTGGAAACGGGTGACGCCGTCACCGACCTCCAACTGGTCGGCACCGTCCCCGGCTCCAGCGACCGGCGCCACTGGTCCATGAACCTCTACCGGGTACACAGCGGTGCCGGACGGCCCATCGGCGTCGCGGGACTCGCCACCGATGTCACGGGCCGGCACATCGCCGCCCGCGATGCAGCCAGTGCCCGTCGTAACCTCGCACTTCTCAACGAAGCCAGTGCGCGCATCGGCAACTCCCTCGACCTGGAGACCACCGCCCGGGAACTGCTCGACGTCGCCGTGCCCGGTTTCTGCGACCTGGCGTCCGTGGACCTCTACCAGGGGTTGCTCACGGGCGACGAGGCATCGCCCGGAAGCTGGGGCCGCCTCCGCCAGGAGTCCGGCAGCGGTTCTGCAGAACTGCGCCGGGTGGCCGAGGCCAGCGCCGTCTCCGACGCTCTCCCGGATGTCCTGCCGGGCGCAGGGCTGCGCGGCGGTGCCTATCCCGACGGGGACGCGGACCCCGGGCCCCCCGCGCTCGGCTCTGTCCATCGCTACCCGTTCAACTCGCCCTGTGCCGTCGCCCTGCGCACCGGCCGTGTCGAGGACGTGCCCGGTGACGAACGTGGCTTCGTGCACTCCACGCTCGCCGTCCCGATGGTCGCGCACGACATCGTCATCGGTCTCGTCCAGTTCTCCCGCACCAAGGGCAGCGAACCCTTCGGCGAGCGTGACCGGGCCCTGGCCACCGAACTCGCCGCACGTGCCGCCGTCTGCATCGACAACGCGCGCCTCTACCGCCGCGAACACGAACGAGCACTGATACTCCAGCGCAGCCTGCTCCCACCGGGCGACCCCGAGGCTGCCGGTCTCGATATCGCCTGCCGCTACCTTCCTGGTAACACAGCCACCGAGGTGGGCGGTGACTGGTTCGACGTGATCGAACTCCCCGGCCATCGCACAGCCCTCGTCGTCGGCGATGTCATGGGCCGCGGGCTGCGGGCCGCCGTCGCCATGGGAGAACTGCGCACAGCCGTACGCACGCTGGCGCTCCTGGACCTGGAGCCGGCCGAGGTGCTCTCCGCCCTTGACGAGGTGGCCCGTGGCCTCGGTACCCCGGGCGGCGGCGACCGGAGCGACGGCTTCGGCGGTGGCGGCGGCGCCCAATGGCCCTCACGCGCCGCCCACAAGTCACGCGAGGCGGACCTCTCCGAGGTCTATCTGGCGACGTGTGTGTACGCGGTGTACGACTCCGTCACCCGGCGGTGCACGTTCGCCAATGCCGGTCACCTCCCTCCCGTCGTGGTCGAGCCGGGCGAACCGGCCCTGCTGCTCGACGTCCCGCCCGGAATGCCGCTCGGCGTCGGTGGCGAGCCCTTCGAGGAGGTCGAGGTGGAGCTCAAGGAGGGCGCGCTCCTCGCCCTCTACACCGATGGTCTCGTCGAATCCCGCGATCATCCTCTCGACGAGGGCCTGCAGGCCTTCCAGGAAGCCCTCGCAGAGCCGTCCCAGCCGCTCGAGGACGTCTGTGACCATGTCCTGGCCACCCTCGACACCCGGCACGGCGAGGACGACATCGCCCTGCTGATGGCGCGCATCCAGGGCCTTCCGGTGGATGCGGTCGGCGACTGGCGGCTTCCCCGCGAGCTCCGATCCGTCGGCCGGGCCCGTGAGCTGGCCCGTGCTCAGCTGACGGCGTGGGACCTCGACGACCTGGTGGACACCACCGAATTGCTGGTCAGTGAGCTCGTCACCAATGCGCTGCGCTACGGCGAGGGCGAGATCAGGCTCAGACTGCTGCGCGACCGCACCCTCGTGTGCGAGGTATGGGACGCGGGTCTGGTCCAGCCGCGGCGGAGGCGGGCACGCGACACCGACGAGGGTGGTCGCGGGCTGCAGTTGGTCGGACTGCTGAGCGCGGCATGGGGGTCACGGCGGACACCGCGAGGCAAGACGGTGTGGTTCGAGCTGGCTCTGCCCGACGGTGAGTCGGCTGCGGAACTCTCGGTCGAGCAGCTGCTGAGCATGTACTGACCAGGGATGCACTGACCGGGGTGAGCTGACCAGGGATGCACTGACCAGGGGTGAGCTGACCGGGCCGGCCTGATGGGGCGTGTTCCGACCGGGCCGAGCGAGCCCGATGGGGCGCGTTCCGATGGGCGCGTTCCAGGGGTGTGTGGGCAGGCGGGCGTGCGTACGCGGGGCCGGCGGCCTCCGTCCGCCTCATGAGCCCGATTTCAGGGCGGCGAGCCGGGCCTCGACCTCCGCGCTGTCCCCGAGGCTGTCCAACTGCTCGAACTGTGCGTCCAGGGACGACGCGGCGAGCTCCTGCTTGCCCACCGCCTTCGCCTCCTCGCGCCGCACCTTGTCCTCGAAGCGGCTGAGCTCACTCGTCGGATCCATGACGTCGATGTTCTTGACGGCGTCCATCATCTGGTTCTGTGCCTGGGCGGACTTGGCGCGCGCAACCAGCTCGTCGCGTTTGGACTTCAGCTCGGTCAGCTTGGTCTTCATCTGGTCCAGGCCCGACTTCAGCTTGTCCACCACCACCGTCTGCGAGGCGATGGTCGGCTCAGCGGTCTTGGCCTCCTGCTCCGACTGGAGCTGGCGGCCAAGCGCGACCTTGGCCAGGTTGTCGAACTTGTCGGCGTCGGCGACCGATCCCGAAGCGCGCAACTCGTCCGCCTTCCTGCTGGCCGCGAGGGCCTTCTGCCCCCACTCCCGCGCCGCGTCGACATCCTCCCGGTGGTCCTGCTCCATCAGCCGGAGGTTGCCGATGGTCGCGGCCACCGCCTGCTCGGCCTCGTTGATATTGCCCGTGTACTCGCGGATCAGCTGGTCCAGCATCTTCTGGGGGTCTTCCGCCTGGTCGATCAGGGCATTGATATTGGCCCGCGCCAGCTGAGTGACGCGGCCGACGATGGTCTGCTTGGTCATGGCACCTCTCCTTGTTGAAACGCAGCGACTGACGCAACGTGAAGTACAGCGACTGACGCAATGCGCCACCCGTCAGAACCGGCCTCCGCCGCCCCTTCGGCCACGGGTGCCCCCGCCGCCGAAGCTGCCCGGCCCGCCTCCGAACCCTCCGCCTCCGGAACCTCCGAAACCGCCTGAGAACCCCCCTCCGAATCCCCCGCCCCGGCCGCCCCCGCCGAGGAGTCCGCCGAGGATGATGCCGCCCAGAACCGCCCCGCCCATCCCGCTTCCCCCTCCTTGTACACCGCCCGGACCGTTCTGGTTCCGGTAGGCCCGCACGTCCTGTTCGGCCAGGCTCTGCGCCAGCCCGGCCAGGGCGTCCGCCTGCTGGGCCTCGGTCAGGGCGCCCTGTGGATCGTTCGATCCCCCCAGCTGCTGGGCCCGTTCCCACCGTCGTTGGGCCTCCGCAAGCCGGGTGCGGGCCTGGCTGCCGACCGCTCCCCGGTTGGTGGTGATGTAGTCCGCGGCGGCGCCGATCGCCGAACGCGCGGTGAGCATCGCCTGGTCGAGGAGCGAGCGGGCCCGCAGGTTTCCGTGCTCCTGCTCGCGGGCCCCGGCGAGGGCCTCGTCCAGCGCCGCATCCGCCTCCTCCACCCGGCGCAGGGCGTCGATGGGGTCGTACGGACCGGCATCCATCTCATGCCGCACATCGCCGAGCACCGACTCGGCACGCGCGATCCTGCCCTGCAGATCCGCGGTGGACACACCCTTGGTACTGCCTTCCACCAGGCCCCCGGCATCGGCCAGATCCGTTTCCGTCTCGGTGAGGGCGCCCGGCAGCCTGCCCGCTGCCTCGGCCAGTTCCACAGCACGCCGGTCCACGGCATCGACGAGAGCGGACGCCTGCCCGATCGCTCCTTCGGCAGCCCGGACGTACACCGCGGCCTTGGCGTTGTCGCCGCCGTTCACCGCTTGGCGCGCCTGATCGAGACCGGACGTTGCGAAGACCAGGCGGTCCTTGGCCTGTTCGACATCATCGGCCACAGGCGCGGCGGCCGACTCCGCGTACCGGCTGCGCATTCCGGTGAGGGTGGACTCCGCTGTGGAGATCCGTCCGGAGAGCTCATGGAACGTGGCCTCCGCAGTCGCCAGAGCCTGGGGCGCGGTGCGCTCGAGGGCGCGCAGGCGGTCGAAGTCCTCGGCCACGGCGTCCAGCCGCCCGTTGGCCTCCGTGCAGCGTCGGACGATCTCGTCGAGCATGCGGCGCCGTGTCGCGTCGTCCTCCGGGAAGGCGTCGTCGAGCTGCTGCCGCAACCGGAAGGCCGCCGTCAGCTCTGTTTTGGCATCGTCCACGGCCTGGGCGAACGGAGCCGCGGCCTCCTCGCCGAATTGCGCGGTGGCGAAACCGAGTTCTTCCTCGCTGGTGCGCACGGCGTCGTCCGTGTCCACCAGGTCGGCCTTGGCCTGCGCGTCGAGTTCCGGCAACGGTGGCGGCGGCTCCGCCGATTCCTCGGCCCCGCCGCTGCCCCAGCCGGCCGCAGCAGGGGTCGTCCGGCCCGCCGCGCGCTTCCTGCGGCGGGTGTAGGCGTAGGCGGCGACTGCACCTGCGGCGCCGACGACGGCCAGGGGCACGATGAGATTCCCTGCGCCGCCGCTGCCGGAGTCGCTGCCTGTTCCGGGATCCGCGGCCCCCGGTGTGAGCGCAGGGGCCGGAACCGGCTCGCCGGCGAGTACCGCGGCGTAGCCGTCGGCGGCGCCGATCGCGGCCCCGGCCCAGTCGTTCTGCCTCAAAGCCGGTTCGATCGCCGTGCTCGCCACGTCCTGGAACTGTCCGTCGGTGAGCCGCGAACCCTGGTCGACGGAGTAGGCGTACTGCCGGTCGTGTGTGGCCACGGCCAGCAGCACGTCGTCCTGTCCGAGCCCGTTGCGGTTCGCGGTCTCGTCGGCCCAGGTCTGGGAGTCGCGGCCGGAGAAATCGCGCACGTAGACGACGAAGAGCTGGATCCGACTGCTGTCGAACAACCCGTCGAGCGCGGCCTCGACCTCCGGCTCACGGTCGCCGAGAGCCCCCACCTTGTCGGTGATCTGCCCGTCGCGGGACAGAACGACGGGGTCGTCGGCACGGGCGCCCGGCGCATCGGGCAGAGCGGTCCAGCACATCGCTGCCAGCACGGCGAGGAGGACCCTGGCGGGTATGGAGATCCGGGTACGGCTCGCAGACTGCATCACATTGGGAGGCTATGTCCGCCCAGTTCCCCCCGCGACCCGGCACCTCCTGCCCCCGGACGGGGCGGCTCTCCCTCGTACAGACGCTTTGCCTGCCACGCATCGCAACGCGATGGACAGGGGCACGGAGATGAGGAACGGGGACCACCGCGCAGCAGCTCCGCGTCCGATCGGGCGACCCAGGCCTGCCGAAGAAGGAACGGAAGTGGCTGAAGGGTGCGTCTGTGACGTCAGGGACGAAAGCGCGGCACCTGCCTCTCGGCACGGGATGTCATGCCGGTCGCGCTGCCGCGATACAGCGAAACTCAGGGGGTACGACATGCGCACAGGGAAGACGGCCGGAACGCCGCGGAACAGGCCGGCCCGCTTCCGATGGATCTGGCCGAGGCGTATCGCTCTGGCGATGGTCCTGCTGCTCGTCCTGCCGGTCCTGACCGCGGGCATCGTGCTGCGACTGAACTACGCCGGGGATCCGGGCGAGAACACCCGCACCCGCGGCCGTGACGCCATCTGGCTCGGCCATGCGTGGGTCGACGGGCGAAAGGGCGACAGCGACCTGGCCGCCTTCGCCGCACAGATCGAAGGGACCGGCATCAAGGATCTGTACGTGCACGCCGGACCGCTGGAACACGACGGCACTCTGCCGGCGAAGCGTTACCCCAGGGCGCAGTGGCTGATCGATGCGGTGCATCGCACATTGCCCGGCATCCGGGTGCAGGCCTGGCTCGGCGATGTGCTGGCGACCGAGGGGCCCGACGGTCTGCGCCTCGAACGCGCCGCTTCCCGCGCAGCCGTCGTCACCTCTGCGGGGCAGATACTCGACGCGGGTTTCGACGGGGTCCACTTCGACCTGGAACCCCTGCATTCCGGGGACCGCAACTACCTCTCACTCCTCGACGATCTGGGCGAACTCACCGGTGCCCGCAAGGCGCAGCTCTCCGTTGCCGCCCACCAGATCGATCCGGTACCCGCCGCGCACAGCATCCTCGGCGCATTCATCGGCAGGCAGAAATGGTGGTCGCAGGACTTCTTCGGCGACGTTGCCGGGCGGGTCGACCAGATCGCCGTGATGTCGTACGACAGCTGGATGCCGTTCGAAGGGACCTACGGCGGATTCGTCGCCCAGCAGACCGCGCTCGCCCTCGAGGTGACGCCCGAGGACACCGACCTGCTGGTGGGGCTGCCGTTCTTCCACGAGAACGATCTGGGGCACCGGGATGCTGCGGAAACGGTCGAGGCCGCGGTCCGCGGCACCAGGCTGGGCCTGGCACGAACGGACCGCGACCGGAAACGCTTCGGCGTCGCGCTCTACGTCGACTTCGCCGCGCGCGAGGGCGACTGGGCGGCCTACCGGGAAGGCTGGCACTGAGCCTGCCCCGCGACGGGGCGGTCAGATGCTGAACCGCTCCTTGGCGAGGAGCGGGCGCACCCGTGACCGGAAGCCACCCGTCCGGAACGGGTGCTGCAGCAGCCCGGGCCGGATGGCCTGCGCCAGCGCCGCGGCGATCATGCCCTGGTCGAGCGCGAGCATGAAGTCGCTGACCCGCCCGGTGCCGACATTGACCGAGTCCCGGAACCCGTATCCGTCGTGGTACGCGCCGAAGTCGCGGTCAAGTGCCCGGAGGTTGGCCACCGCCTCGTGCGGTGCGTACGGCAGAGCGAGAAATGAGGCGTGCGGAGTGACCACTCCGTTGGTGAAAGCGGACGGGGCGGGCAGCGGCGAGCCGTCCGTGGTGTACGTGCGGTCGGTGTTGGAGGCGTAGCCGTCGACCTGCATGCCGAGTGCGTCGACGCCGTACTCCTGGTATCCGCCCTCGGGAACATTGGAGGGGGAGAAGCCCCAGTATCCGTACTCCGCCTCGTTGAGGCCGTGCTCGATCTGGCTGCGGACGTAACGCCGGTGCGTGCGGCCCCAGGACTGCGGTGACCACTCCGGCTCCGGTACGAACAGCGGCACCATGAGCGCCTCGAACATCGAGCCGCCCCAGGTGGGGATGATCTTCCGTCCGCCGTGGGTGTAGTGCCCCTGCCACACGCGTACACCGTCGATGGCCGTGTACGTGCCCTGTGGGTGCTGCTCCTGCTCGTGTTCGGGAAGCATCGTGCGCAGCAGGTGCCAGTAGTGCTCGGCGGGCAGGGAGCCGTCCGCGATGCCGAGATAACTGGCCATGCGAGGCTCGGTGTTGAGCGCGCCGTAGTGGTGGGCGGTGGGCTCCTCGGTATCGGTCCAGAAGCCGCCGCGCAGTTGGCCGGGTCCGGCGACCGGGTCGGCGGGGTCGTACGGCGTGTAGTAGTAGGACCAGTCGGCGGTCGCCAGGATCCGTCCGATGCGGGGACGCAGGGACGGTGCGGCGTCGGCGGCGATACGCAGGCCGGTGACCAGCCAGGCGTTGTCGACGGAGGAGAGGAACGGGCGGACGGGGGCGCCCGTGCCGGGCCACTCGGTCAGCACCGAACCGTCGTGGGCGTCGTACCAGTTGAGCCAGAAGCCGTGGTGGCGCTCCAGCTTCTCGACGGCGGACACCGTGCGGTCCAGTGTGCGGAGCATCGCGTCCTCGCCGATCACGCCGAGCCCGGCGGCCGCCACGGCCGCCCACAGGCCGCAGCCGATGTTGGTGGGCGAGGTCTGGTGGGACGGGACGGGGTCGGGCCCGCTGAGGTCGATCTTGTCGGCGGCGAGACCGAAGTCCGTCGTCATGGCCTCGATCGAGCGGTATGTATCGCGGAACCAATGCAGCAGCTGCGGTGTATCAAAGGCATGAAGAGAACGAGCGGTGCGTGCGGCGTGGAGGGTCCCTGCCGTGGGAGCGGCTGGGGCGGCAGACGCGGAGGGAGCGGTGACGGCTCCGAGGGACAGGGCAGCGACCCCGGTCCCGGCAGCGGTGAGAAATGTTCGACGGTCCATCAGAACCTCTCGAAGAAGAGTCATCGTCTGTCACGAATGGTCGGATTCGGGTGCCGGCCGGACGCGGTCCGGCCGCAGAAGTGCAGTGGGGGAGCCGTCGGCCGTCAGGTGCCGACGGCTTCCCCACCGGAGAGAGCCATCGCGTGGCTCCCTGTCCTTGGGCCGGTCTCAGCCGGCGGTGCGGGGCAGCTCGCGGGAGCGGCCGAGGGATCCCAGCCAGGCGGCCGACGGCCGCGCGGTCCGCTCGAAGGTCTCTCGGTCGACGGCGATCAGGCCGAACGTCGGCTTGAACGAGCCCCATTCGTAGTTGTCCAGCGCGCTCCAGGCCAGGTAGCCCTGGATGTTGAGGCCGTCCTCCAGCGCGGAGGCCACCTCGTTCAGGGCCCCGGTGTAGTAGTCGACGCGGCGGGTGTCGTCGGAGGTGGCGATGCCGTTCTCGGTGACGATCAGAGGCACGTCACTGCCCACCACCTCGGCGGTGTGGCGCAGGGCGTATCCGACGGCGGCCGGGTAGTACTCCCACTGCGTCAGCGTCCGCTCGACCGTGTCGGACGCGGGAATCGGACCGTCGTGACCGATCTCGGTACGGGTGTAGGACTGGACGCCGATCCAGTCGTCGCCGCGCGAGGCCTCGATGAAGATGTCCTCGCGCGGGTGGCGGTAGGCGGCGGTGACGTCCTCGGCACCCGGGATCGCCTGATAGACCTGGTTGGCGATGGTCCAGCCGACCTGGATACCGGCATCCAGCGCCCGGACTTCCTTCACGGCCGCGTGGTGGGCGGCGATGACGGCCTGGGTGGTCTCGTCGTCCGGGGTGGGCAGACCGGCGGGCGGGAAGCCGATGTCGCCCCGCTTGGCCTGGCCGGCCATGACGGCGATCATGTTCGGTTCGTTGATCGTGCAGACATGGCTGACGCCTGTGGAGATCACCGGCGCGCAGGCCGCGGCATAGCGGGCGAAGAGCTCGGTGGCGCCGTCCGCCGTCCAGCCGCCGCGCTCCTCGAACCACTGCGGCACGGTGAAGTGGTGCAGGGTGACCATCGGGCGCAGGCCGCGCTCGATCGCTCCTTCGACCATGCGCCGGTAGTGGGCGAGCTCGGCCCGGGAGAACTGCCCCTCGGCCGGCTCGATGCGCGCCCACTCGATGGAGAAGCGGTAATCCGTGAAGCCCAGCCCGGCCAGCAGGTCCATGTCCTCACGCCAGCGGTGGTAGCTGTCGCAGGCATCCAGGCTGGGCTCCTGGATGTGGGTGCCGGTGGAGTGCTCCTTGACCCACCAGTCGCTGTTGGTGTTGTTGCCCTCGATCTGGTGGGCGGCTGTGGAGGCACCCCACAGGAAGCCTTCGGGGAACGGGACCGGGGTGTGCGTCATCGCGGAATGTCTCTCTTGTGCGTGAAAGGGCGTGGCCGAGGGGGTGGGGGGCGGCCTCGTGGGTGTGCGTGGGGCTGCCCGGGCGGGCTACTTCATGCCCGCTGTGGCGATTCCCTGGGTGAAATGCCGCTGCAGGGCGATGAAGAGGATCAGCACCGGCAGCACGACAAGGAATGCACCGGCCATCAGCATCCCGTTGGATCCGCCGGCCTTGTTGGGGTCCGTGGCGAATGTGGCGAGGGCGACCGGGAGGGTGTATTTGTCAGGATCGTTGGTTGCGATCAGGGGCCAGACGAAGTTGTTCCAGGAGCCGAGGAAGGTGAAGATCGAGAGCGTCGCCAGGGCGGGCTTCACCAGCGGCATCACGATCCGCCAGAAGATGTACCACTCGCCGGCACCGTCCATCCGGGCAGCCTCCAGCAGCTCGTCCGGGATCGACTGCATGAACTGCCGCATCAGGAAGACCCCGAAGGCTCCGGCGGCGAAGGGCAGCACGAGACCTGCGTACGAATCGATCAGCTGGAGTTTGCTCATCAGCACGAACAGCGGCAGCAGCATCAGGTTCCCGGGAACCATCAGAGCGCCGAGGACGACACCGAAGATCTTGTTGCGGCCGACGAAGCGCAGCTTGGCCAAGGCGTACCCGAGCATCGAGCAGAACACCAGATTGGAGACGGTGACCAACACCGCCACGATCACGGAGTTCATGAAGTAGAGCGGCAGATCCAGCTTGTCGAGCAGTTCCCGGAAGTTGTCCAGGGTCCACTCGGTGGGAATCCACACCGGGGGGCTGGCCGACAGTTCGCTGGTCGTCTTGAACGACGAGACAGCCATCCAGAGAAAGGGCGCAGACATAATCAGCAGGCCCAGCGAGAGCAGGGCGTAGACCAGGGGACGCCTCAGGTTCCGGGTCTTCCTCGCCGGCGCCGTCCGTACGGCACCGGGTGCATTGCCGACGGTCATTTCGTGTTGTCCTTCAGCAGTCGGAGCTGCAGCACCGTGATGCCCATGATCACTACGAAGAGGACATACGCCATGGCGCTCGCATAGCCCATGTGGAAGAAGTTGAAGCCCTCGCGGTACATGTTCAGTGACACGGTGAGCGTGGAGTCGGACGGACCGCCCTGCGTCATCACGAACGGCTCCTCGAACACATTGAGGTAACCGATGGTGGTGATGACCGTGGCGTAGAGGAGTGTGGGCCGCAGCAGCGGCACGGTGATCCCACGGAACTCCTGCCACACTCCGGCGCCGTCGAGCTTTGCGGCTTCCCGGACCTCGGTGGGGATGGCCTGCAGACCCGCGATGAAGAGCACCATGACCGTACCGACGTTGCGCCAGACCGCCATCGCGATCATCGATGGCATGGCCAGCGTCTCGGAGCCGAGGAAGTCCGGCGCGGTGAGGCCCACCTCGGAGAAGAGGCCGGCGATGAGGCCGTCGCTCGGGTCCAGAACGAAGCGCCACACCACGGCGACCGCCACGATCGTGGTGACCACCGGGGCATAGAAACCGACGCGGAAGAAGGTCCTTGCCCGGTCGATGCCGTTGTTCAGCAGTACGGCGACGACCAGTCCGAGGGCGATGGTCAGGGGGACGCCGATCACCACGAAATACGCCGTATTGAAGAGCGACTTGAGGAACTTCTCATCGCTGAAGAGATTGACGTAGTTCTCGAAGCCGATGAAGTTCGCGTCCAGCGGGCGCGTGACATTGCGCAGTCCGAAGTCCGTGAAACTCATCAGCAGAGTGGCGAGGATCGGGAACGCCATGAAGACGGTGAAGAGGACGAGAAAGGGGGTGGAGAACAGCCAGCCGGCTGTGTTCTGCACACCCATCGACGCCTTCCTGCGCCCCGGACGGCCCCGCTGGTCATGGGGCAGGACGCCCGGGGACACAGAAGTCCCGGGTCCGCCCTGCACCTTGGCCGCCCGCGCGGCCTTTCCGGTCGTGGTGCTCATCGCTCCTACTTCACGAGGCCTTCGATCTCGGACTGCGCGGTCTTCAGCGCGTCCTCGGGGGAAGCCTTGCCCTGCGTCACCTTGGCTATGGCCTGGTCGACCTTGTCGGTGATCTCCGTCCACTTGGCCGTGGACGGCGAGGACTTGGCGGTGTCCATCTGCTTCTTGAAGATCTGGAGGTTCGTGTCGTCGGCGAGCTTGCCGGAGGTCCAGGCCGCGGTGTTCGCGGGGAGGTCCTTGGTGCGCTCGTACCAGTCCGCCTGGCCCGCGGTCCCGGTGAGGTACTTGATGAGCTCCGTGGCGGCGGCCTTGTGCTCACTGTCCTTGGAGACCACCAGGGAGGACCCGCCCGCCATGGAGACCGAGGCCTTGTCCGCGGGCACGGCCGCCACCGCCCACTTGCCCTTGAGCTGCGGCTGGCCCTCGTTGAGCAGGGTGACGTGCCAGGGGCCGCCGAAGAACATGGGGACCCGGCCGTTGCCGAAGTCCTTCACCACGTCGTAGCCGGGCTGTACGGACTTGTTGGAGAGTCCCTTGTCGAAGTACGAGCCGTACTCCTTGAGTGCCTTGACGGCCTCAGGGCTGTCGATGACCGCGTCGCCCTCGTCGTTGACGATCTCGCCGCCCGCGGAGTACAGGAAGGAGTAGAAGTTCTGCACCGTGTCCAGGCCGCTGGGCTGGATGGACAGGCCCCACTTGGTGCCCGCCTTCTTCTGGTACGCGGTGGCGAGGTCCTGCATCTCCTGCCAGTTGGACGGCGCCTTGTCGACACCGGCCTTCTCGGCCAGGTCGGTGCGGTAGTAGAGGACGCGCGTGTCGACGTACCACGGCACGCCGTACGCGGTGCCGTCCACCTCGCCCTGATTCCAGCCCGCGGGGAAGAAGTCCTTCTTGTCGAAGGTCTTGGTGTCGACCGGCTCCAGGACGCCGAGCTCGGCGAACTCGCCCATGTAGCTCCCGCCCATCTGCGCCACATCCGGCAGGGTGCCGGCCGCGGCGGCGGAGACCAGCTTCTGGTGGGCGACGTCCCAGCCGACCGGGGTCACCTTGACGGTGATGTGGGGGTTGGCCTTCTCGTAGACCTTGGCCACATCCGCGAGCTTCTCGCCCTCGGCACCCATGGCCCAGACGGTGAGCGTCTGCTTCTTGTCCGCGGCGACGTCGGCGCCGCCGGAGCTGCCGCAGGCGGTGATGCCGAAGGCGAGCGCGACTGCGATACCGGCGGAGACGGTTCTGGCGTTGCGGGACATGGAGGGCTCCTCCTTGAGCAATCCGGATGTATGCGCTGCCTGTAAGCGCATACATCACTCTGCGACAGTCATTCAGGAATCCGCAAGAGGGTGCTGGGTCACACTCGTGCAACGTGCTCGACATCCGAGGGTTCGACCGTGGAACGGTATGCATACCGTTTGCGAATTAGAAGTTGATGTGACCGATTCCGCTTGCTTGGGAGGGGTTCGGTGAGGGTTCAGGGAGGGACTCGGGACTGCAGGTGAGCGCGCTACCGTCGTGCCCATGGCTGCGTCCGCCCGTGACTTCGCGCATGACTTTCCCTTCGATCCGGCCTGCGGGCACACGCTCGACGAGCTCCTGCGCGTACCGGCACCGGCCGCACCCGAGGGTTTCGAGGCGTTCTGGAAGGCGCGGTACAGCGAGGCCCGTGCTGTCGCCACCGCTCCCGAGATCGGCCCGGTGGAAGGCGAGCGCGACGGCGTCCGGCTGCACGGGGTGTCCTTCACCTCCGTGGGCGGGCTGCGCCTCGGCGGCTGGCTGGCGCTGCCCGTGGAGGGGCCCGCGGAGCACGGCTTCGTCATCGGGCACGGCTACGGCGGCCGGCAGGACCCCGGCCCCGAGTTGCCTCTGCCGCTACCCCGGTCCGCCGCGATCCTGCCCTGCGTGCGCGGCATGGGCAGCCGTGGTCTGCGGCCCGGCATTCCCAGCGAGGCGGCCGGGCATGTTCTGCACGGCATCGGGTCGCGCGACACCTACGTCATCGGCGACTGCGTGGCCGACCTGTGGTGCGCGGCCACGGCGCTCCAGGAGCTCCTGCCGGAGCTGCACGGCCCCGGCGGCACCCTCGGCTATCTCGGGGAGAGCTTCGGAGGCGGCCTGGGCGCACTCGCGCTGCCCTGGGACGAACGGTTCGGCGCCGCACAGCTCACCGTTCCGACCTTCGGCAACCATCCGCTGCGGCTCACCCTGCCCTGCAGCGGCAGCGGGGAATCGGTGCGGGCGCACCACCGTGACCATCCCGGCGTCGCGGAGGTGCTGCGGTACTTCGACGCCGCCACGGCCGCCGCACGGCTGGAGCTGCCGACGTTCGTTGCCGCAGCGCTGTTCGACCCCGCGGTTCCGCCGCCGGGCCAGCTCGCCGTACACAATGCGCTGCCCGGCCCGCGGGAACTGCTGGTGCTGGGCGCCGGGCACTTCGAGTACGAGGGGCGCGCAGCCGAGCTGGCCGAGCTCGCCACCCGTCGGCGGCGGTTCTTCGGAGCGTGGCTCGGACCATGACTCGGAGCGTGGCCCCAACGACCCGGAGGGCCGCCCGGTGCGGCGCAGGGTGCCGGACGGCACTACGGGTCAGCCGCAGCCGCAGCTCGCCCGGCGGGCCAGGGAGACGGGCAGCTCCAGCGACACGGGATCACGGTTCCTGTCGGCCAGTCGTTGCACCAGCAACTCCACGGCCTGTTCGCCCAGCTGTCGAATCGGCTGCCGCACGGTCGTCAGCGACGGCCGCACGATCCGGCTCAGCGGGATGCCGTCGAATCCGGTCACAGCGATGTCCTCGGGGACCCGGACCCCGCGCCTCTCCAGCGCGCGCAGTGCGCCCACCGCCATCTGGTCATTGGCGAAGAGCACCGCCTGCGGCCGCTCGGAGTCCCGGTCGAGCAGTGTCTCCGCCGCCCGTGCGCCCTCGGCCTGCGTCATCATCTCCGTCCGCAGGTCCGGTCCGTCCGGAACCGGCAGCCCGGCGTCGCGGCACGCCTCGCGGAAGCCACGGAACCGTGCCTCGGCATCAGGTGAATCGGGGTCGCCCCCGACGAAGGCGAGCCTGCGCAGGCCGTGGTCCTCGATCAGATGGCGGGCCAGCTCGCGTTCCCCGTCGGCGTTCGCGACGACGATGTGGTCGAGATGATCTATCTCGCGCGGCCCGGCGAGCATCACCACCGGCAGCCGGCGGGATATCACCTCGAGGTCCTCGGTCGGCACGGTCTGCGCCAGCACGGCGAAGCCGTCCACCCGTCCCGCAACCTTCGCGACGAGGCTCTCCGGCCCGCCTTCCAGTGACGCGGCGATCAGCAGGGCGTAACCGTGCCGGCGCGCCGCCCGTTCCATGCCCCGGATGATCTGGTCGGAGTAGAGCATCACCGCGTCGTCGGCGTCACTGTCGGCCTCCGCGTCGGCCTCGGCGTCCGGGTCGGCGTAGTCCGGGAAGCACAGGCCCAGGACTCCGGTGGTGCGGCTGGCCAGCCCCCGGGCGTTCCCGCTCGGGACATAGCCGAGTTCGCGGGCCGCCTCCAGGACCCGATCGCGCGTCTGGGCGCGTACGGAATCCGGGTTGCGGTAGACCCGGGAGACCGTGGCAATGGAGACGCCCGACCGCTCGGCGACGTCGTACACCGTGGGGGCGCTCACTCGAGGGACCGTCCGCTTCTTCATCCGTAGCGACGCGCCTGATGCGTGTGCTGGTACGTGCGCTTTCCGGGTGGCCGGCCCCGTGCCGGCCCGTCTTTTGAAAGCGCATTCACCCTAGATCGCGGGCTGGCCGGCGAGCAAGACCGAACGGTGTGGCGCGCGCCGCCTTCGCTCCCTGGGATCCCTTTACCGAACAATAGACAGGCTGCCTTGCAAGATGCCCTGTCCATCTTTACGGTCGAAGTATGTCCAGTACTTCCCCGGCCCCCCGGGAGCAGAGGCCCGCCGACCCGAGCGCCGAGCGCGTGGCGACGGACCTCGCCGCAGTGGTGGGCCGGCTGCTCCGACGGCTGCGCACCAGCTCGGCGGACAGTCTGCTCACGCCCTCCCAGCGGTCGGTGCTGGCCAGGCTGGACGAGGACGGGCCCGCGACCACGGCGGCGCTGGCCCGTGCCGAGCTCGTACGGCCCCAGTCGATGCGGCTGACTCTCGGCGCACTGGAGGGCCAGGGTCTCGTCGCCCGCGCCCCGGACCTGTCGGACGGGCGGAAATCGGTCGTGTCCATCTCGGACGCCGGGCGCACCACGCTGGCCGAGGTCCGGGCCGCCAAGCGGAGCTGGCTGGCCGAGGCGATCACCGCCGAACTGGACGGGGACGAACGCCGTACGGTCGCCGAGGCCGTCGCGCTCATAGGCCGCCTGGTCGAGAAGTGACCGGTCGCAGGACGGACACGGCATCCGGCGCACCACCCAAAGTGCCCCCGGAGCGCAGCGGGACCCCCGGGCCTCGACAGACCCTCGGGCCTCGACAGACCCCCGGGCCTCGACAGACCCCCGGGCCTCGACAGACCCTCGGGCCTCGACAGACCCCCGGGCCTCGACAGACCCCCGGGCCTCGACAGACCCCCGGGCCCGGGCCGGCATCAGGTCCGCGTCCCACCCCCGGATTCAGCGCCCGACTCACCGCGCCTCTGCTGATCGGCTCCCTGCTCAACCCGCTCAACACCACCATGATCTCCACCGCCCTGGTGGCGATCGGCCACGCCTTCGGCATCGGGGCCGCCGACACCGCCTGGCTCATCTCGGTCCTCTACCTCGCCAGCGCCATAGCCCAGCCCGTCCTCGGCAGGCTCGCCGACGCCCTCGGCCCCCGCCGGGTCTTCCTGGCCGGTCTCGTCGTCGTGATCGCATCCGGACTGGTCGGCGCACTCGCCCCCGACTTCGGCACCCTGATCGCCTCCAGGATCCTGCTCGGCATCGGTACGTCGGCCGCCTACCCGGCCGCCATGGCCGTCCTGCGCGACGAGTCACGGCGTGTCGGCCGTGTGGCGCCGCGCCCGGTCCTGGCCCGGCTCTCCTTCGCCGCGCTGGGCAGTGCCGCCGTCGGCCCCACACTCGGCGGGCTGCTCGTGGTGGCCGTCGGCTGGCGCGGCATCTTCGCCGTCAACGTGCCGATCGCGCTCGTGGCGTTCGGTGCGGCGCTGCTCTGGATCCCGGCCGACCCACCACGCGGGCGCGCCGCCGACGGGAGCACTCCGAAGCTCTCGCTCGACCCGCTCGGCATCGGCCTCTTCTCCACCGCGCTGACCGTGCTCGTCTTCTTCCTGCTGGACCTCGCCCACCCCATGTGGTGGCTGCTCGCCCCCTTCGCCGTACTGACCGCCGCCCTCGTCGGATGGCAACTGCAGAGCCCGCAGCCGTTCATAGACATCCGGATGCTCGCGCGCAACGGCGCACTGTCCCGCACCTATCTGCGCCACGGACTGAGCTATCTGCTGATCTATTGCGTGATGTACGGCTACACGCAATGGCTGGAGGAGGCGCGTGGCTACTCGCCGGGGCATACCGGCCTGCTCATGCTGCCGATGTCGGTCGCCGCGCTCGTCTGTTCGCTCCTCGGTGCCCGTACCAAGGGCCTGCGAGCCCCGCTGACCCTCGCCTGTGTCCTGCTCACCGTCGGGGCCTGCACCCTTGCCTTTCTCTCCGGCGAAACCCCGCTCGCCGTCCTGCTGCTGGCCGGAGCGTGTTTCGGCATCCCGCAGGGACTCATAGGTACGAGCAACCAGGCAGCCGTCCAGGCCCACGCACCGCCCGAGAACATCGGATCCGCAGCCGGGCTCCAGCGCACCGCCCAGTACATCGGCGCCATCACGGCGTCCAGCCTGATCGCCCTCGCCTACGCGGACGCGGCGAGCGACTCCGGACTGCACCTCATGGCGGCGGTCTCCGCCGTCCTGGGCCTTCTGCTGATCATCCTGACCGTCGGCGACCCTGCCCTGCGCGGGCGCACCTGATCGCCGGACCCCGCACCCCAAGGAGTACGCACATGACCGCCACCACCCTGGACCCGAAGACCGCACTCGTCGTCGTCGACCTCCAGAAGGGCATCGTCGACCGCCCCACCGCCCACCCCGCCGCCGATGTCGTCGCGAACTCCGCGACCCTCGCAGACGCCTTCCGCGCCAAGGGGCTCCCGGTCGTCCTGGTCCGTGTCACCGGCGGCGCCCCCGGCCGCACGGACGGCCCCGCGCCGGCCGGCCGGCCCGCCGCGGACTGGGCCGACCTCGTGCCCGAGCTCGGGCCGCGCGAGGGCGACATCGTCGTCACCAAGCAGCAGTGGGGATCCTTCTACGGCACCGACCTGGATCTCCAGCTCCGCCGCCGCGGCATCACCCAGATCGTGGTGACGGGTATCGCGACCAGTATCGGGGTCGAGTCCACCGCCCGTTCCGCGCACGAGCACGGCTACCACGTCACCATCGCCACGGACGCGGTCACCGACATGGACGGCGGCGCCCACCGCAACAGCGTCGAGAAGATCTTCCCGAGGCTGGGCGAGACCGACACCACCGCCGCGATCGTCAAGCTCCTCGGCTGAGAGGCCGCCGGGTCACCTCTGACCGGGCGGCCGGTCCGAGGTCATCCGACAGTTTCCGAGCCCGGTCAGGGCCCCTCCCGCCGCCGGATCTTGTTCCCCAGCCATACCAGCGGGTCGTACTTCCGGTCCACGGCCCGCTCCTTCAGCGGGATCAGCGCATTGTCCGTGATCTTGATGTGCTCGGGGCACACCTCCGTACAGCATTTGGTGATGTTGCAGTAGCCCAGGCCGTGCTCCTCCTGCGCCGTCGCCTTCCGGTCGAGTCCCGTCTCGGCGGCGGCGTCCAGGGGATGCATGTCCAGCTCGGCCACCCTCATCAGGAAGCGCGGTCCGGCGAACGCCGCCTTGTTCTCCTCGTGGTCGCGCACCACGTGACAGGTGTCCTGGCACAGGAAGCACTCGATGCACTTACGGAACTCCTGGGAGCGGTCCACATCGACCTGCTGCATCCGGTAGTCGCCCGCCTTCACCCCCTGCGGCGGCACGAAGGCGGGCACTTCGCGTGCCTTGGCGTAGTTGAAGGTCACATCCGTCACCAGATCGCGTACGACCGGAAAGGCCCGCAGCGGAGTGACCGTGATCGTCTCCTCCCGGCGGAACACCGACATGCGTGTCATGCACAGAAGCCGGGGCCGTCCGTTGATCTCCGCGCTGCACGAACCGCACTTGCCCGCCTTGCAGTTCCAGCGCACCGCCAGATCGCCCGCCTGGGTGGCCTGGATCCGGTGAATGATGTCGAGGACGACCTCCCCGTCGTTCACCTCGACCGTGAAGTCCTTCAGCTCACCGCCGTCGGTGTCCCCGCGCCACACCCTGAACCGGGCTTCGTAGCTGCTCACTCGTACAGCTCCTCTTCGGCGAGGTACTTGACCAGCTCCTCCTTCTCGAAGAGGGAGAGCAGGTCGGGACGGATGGGGTCGGTCGTCGTACGTACGAGCTCGATCCGGCCCCGTACGGGATCGTCGTTCTCCGCGAGCCGGGAGAGCAGGTTGACGGGGCGCCAGGAGCGTTCCATCGACGGGCAGTCCTCGCGGGTGTGCCCGCCCCGGCTCTCCGTACGCTCCAGTGCGGCCCGGGCGATGCACTCGCTGACCAGCAGCATGTTCCGCAGGTCCAGTGCGAGATGCCAGCCGGGGTTGAACTGCCGGTGTCCCTCGACCACGGCGTGCTGCGCGCGTTCCCGGAGCGCCGCCAGCGACTCCAGCGCCTGCTCCATCTCGTGCTCCCGACGGATGATGCCGACGAGGTCGTTCATCGTCTGCTGGAGTTCCTGGTGCAGGGTGTACGGATTCTCCAGGGGCTCCCCGCCGGTGCCGGGCGCCTCGGCACCGAACGGCCGCAGGGCCTCGGCCGCCGCCGAGTCGATCTGGCCCTGGTCCACCACGGGCGGCACCTCGAGCGCGCTCGCGTATTCAGCGGCGTGCACTCCTGCCCGCCGGCCGAAGACCAGCAGGTCGGAGAGGGAGTTCCCGCCGAGCCGGTTGGAGCCGTGCATGCCGCCCGCCACCTCGCCCGCCGCGTACAGCCCGGGGACGGCGAGGGCGCGGGCGGTGTCGGAGTCGACGGCGATACCGCCCATCACGTAGTGACAGGTCGGTCCGACCTCCATCGCCTCCGCCGTGATGTCGACGTCCGCCAGTTCCTTGAACTGGTGGTACATCGAGGGCAGCCGTCGCCGGATCGTCTCTGCGGGCATGCGGGTCGACACGTCGAGGAACACCCCGCCGTGCGGTGAGCCGCGGCCCGCCTTCACCTCGGAGTTGATCGCGCGGGCCACCTCGTCGCGGGGCAACAGCTCGGGCGGACGCCGGTTGTTGTCGGGGTCCTCGTACCAGCGGTCGCCCTCCGCCTCCGACTGCGCGTACTTCTCCTTGAACACATCGGGGACATAGTCGAACATGAACCGCTTGCCCTCGGAGTTCCGCAGCACCCCGCCGTCGCCGCGTACCGATTCGGTGACGAGGATGCCCTTCACCGACGGGGGCCAGACCATGCCGGTCGGGTGGAACTGCACGAACTCCATGTTCAGCAGCGGCGCTCCCGCGAGCAGGGCCAGCGCGTGGCCGTCGCCGGTGTACTCCCAGGAGTTCGACGTCACCTTGAAGGACTTGCCGATGCCTCCCGTGGCAAGGACCACCGCAGGGGCTTCCAGCACGAAGAAGCGGCCCGACTCCCGCTCGTAGCAGAAGGTGCCCGAAACCCGGTCCCCGTCCTTGAGGATCCGGGTGACCGTGCACTCCTGGAAAACCTTCAACCGGGCTTCGTAGTCGCCGAATTCGCGATAGTCCTCCTGCTGGAGGGCGACGATCTTCTGCTGGAGCGTACGGATGAGTTCGAGGCCGGTACGGTCCCCGACGTGCGCGAGCCGCGGATACTCATGGCCGCCGAAGTTGCGCTGGGAGATCTTTCCGTCCGGAGTGCGGTCGAAGAGCGCACCCCAGGTCTCCAGCTCCCAGACCCGGTCGGGAGCCTCCTTGGCGTGCAGCTCGGCCATCCGCCACTGGTTGAGGAACTTCCCGCCGCGCATCGTGTCGCGGAAGTGGACCTGCCAGTTGTCGCCCGAGTTCACATTGCCCATGGAGGCCGCTATGCCGCCCTCCGCCATGACGGTGTGCGCCTTGCCGAAGAGCGACTTGCAGATGACCGCGGTACGCACCCCGCGCTCCCTGGCCTCGATCGCGGCGCGCAGCCCGGCACCCCCGGCACCGACCACGACGACGTCCCACTGCTGCCGTTCGAGCTGTGTCATTCAGAAAAACCTCGGATCGTCGAAGGCGCCGGAAGCGACGAGATACACATAGAAGTCCGCGACCGCCACGCTGATGAGCGAGGCCCAGGCGAGCAGCATGTGCCGGGCGTTCAGCCTGCCGACCCAGCCCCACAGCCGGTAGCGCACCGGGTGCCTGGAGAAGTGCCGCAGCCGGCCGCCGATGATGTGGCGGCAGGAGTGGCAGGAGAGGGTGTACGCCCAGATCAGCACGATGTTGACCAGGAAGATCAGTGAGCCGAGCCCCATGTGGCCCCAGGCGTAGTGCTCGTCGCGGAAGGAGAGCACGGTGTCGTACGTGAGGATTCCGGCGACCGGCACGGCGGCGTAGAAGAAGTACCGGTGCATGTTCTGCATGACCAGCGGGAAGCGGGTCTCGCCGGTGTAGGTCGTGTGCGGCTCGGCGACCGCGCAGGCCGGGGGCGAGGCCCAGAAGCCCCGGTAGTAGGCCTTGCGGTAGTAGTAGCAGGTCAGCCGGAAGCCCAGTGGGAAGATCAGGATGATCAGCGCGGGGGAGATGCCCCACCAGCTGCCGAAGACGTCCCAGTTCGGGCCGCCCCGCATGGGTGCGCAGTTCTCCGCCAGACAGGGGGAGTAGAACGGCGACACATAGGGGGCCGCGTAGTAGTCGGCGTTCGAGAACGCCCGCCAGGTCGAGTAGACGATGAAGGCGAAGAGGCCGGCGGCGGTCGCGGCGGGCGCCAGCCACCACCGGTCGGTGCGCAGATGGCGGGCGGCGATGGCGGCGCGTGACGCTTCGCGCACTCCTGCCCCGGCGCCCGTCGTGCCCGCCGGCGGCGCGGTGGGCCGCGGTGGTTCCGTACCTGGTTCCGTACCTGGTTCCGTACCTGGTTCCGTACCGGTGGCCAAGGAACTCTCCTAGAAGGCGTGCCTGCCGCGGACGCCCAGACCCTCGTCGTCCGAGTCCGTCCACAAGGTGGCGTCGTACGGCGTCTCGGTGATGGTGATGACCCCGGTTCCGGGGCCGCCGGGAGCGTCGGGGCCGGAGGTCTGTGTCGCGGCGAAGTCTTCGGCGCGCAGCTGCGCGATGGTCCGCTCCAACCGGCCGACTGTGCGGACCAGGTCGTCGAGGCAGTGCTGAACGGCTGTCAACTCATCGTGCAGAGACATGATTTGACCAACCTCCCGCGATGGCGGTGCGGCGTTGTGTGCCTGAGAGTGTTGCGCGTCACACCGCCGCTCCACAAGGGTCCGGCAGGCCCCCGTGGGCGGGGCGCGTGGCGTGGGCCGCACGGGTGAGGTTTGCGGCCGTACGGGCCGTGTCTGCCGTCCGGCGCGCGTGGAGGTGGGTTCAGTGGGGCAACGAACCAGTGTGATCAACTGCAAATGCCACCAGAACGAATAATCCGGTCCATTCCGGTACGGGGTGGGCCGGGCCGGCCCCGGAGGTATCAGCCATGGCCCACGTCGGCGTCCCGCAGGGGACGGCCCGAAAGCGCCGCTCGGTCGCGCTCCTGGCGACGGGTGTCCTCACGATCCCGGTGCTGGCCGGCTGCAGCTCGGGCAGTGAGGGCACAGCCTCGGTGGCCGTCCCCCAGGACATCGCCCCGGCCGCCCGTGGCCGGATCACCGAGGGATCCACGCTCAACTGGGCGATCGACGCGGTGCCCGCCACCCTCAACACCTTCCAGGCCGACGCCGACAGTGCGACCACGCGGATCACGGGGGCCCTGCTGCCTTCCCTCTTCCCGATGGACGCGCGGGGTGAGCCCAGGCTCAACCCCGACTACCTGGAGTCTGCGAAGGTCATCGAGCAGGAGCCGAAGCAGGTCGTCCTCTACAAGCTCGACCAGCAGGCCGTGTGGAGCGACGGCCGGGAGATCGGTGCTGCCGACTTCGTCGCGCAGTGGCGGGCGCTGAGCGGCAAGGACTCGGCGTACTGGACGGCGCGCAACGCCGGCTACGAGCGGATCGAGAAGATCGAACGCGGCAAGGACGACCTGCAGGTCAGAGTCACCTTCTCCAAGCCGTACGCGGACTGGCGCGCACTGTTCTCCCCTCTGTACCCGAAGGAGGTGACCGGGTCCCCGGGCACCTTCAACGACGGTGCGAGGACCACGCTCAAGAACACCGCAGGACCGTTTCGGCTGCGCAGCGTGGACAAGAGCAAGGGGACCGTCACGCTGGACCGGAACCCGCGCTGGTGGGGCGCGAGGGCCAAGCTCGAATCCCTGGTCTTCCGGACCGTCGAACCCCAAAAGCGTGCCGAGGCACTCACCGCGGGCACCGTGGACGTCGCCGACGTCGACCCGGCGACCGCGAACCGCATCGCCCTCGCGGCCCGCTACCGGGGAGGGAACGGACAGCCGCCCGCCCACGGCCCCGGAGCCGACATCACCCCCGCCGCCGCCCTGCGCTCCTGGGCGCTGGCCCACGGATCGGACGAGGAGGCCGCCGAGACCGCACAGGCGGCCCGCGCCGCGAACCGGGAAGCCATCGCGGCGTACGCCGCCGAGCAGAAGTCGCTGGGCAGCTTCGCCGTACGCAAGTCCCTGGAGCCCGCCTACACACAGCTCGCGCTGAACGGGGAGTCGGGCCCCCTCTCCGACGACCGGGTCCGTCGCGCGGTGGCCCGGGCCCTGGACCGCCAGGAGCTGGCCGACATCGTCCTGAAGCCGCTGGGCCTGCCGGCGAAGCCGCCCGGCAGTCACCTGGCCCTGGCCGGGCAGCCCGCCTACAAGGACGGCAGCGGTGCGCTGGGCGACCAGGACACCAAGGAGGCGCAGGCGCTGCTGGCCGACGCGGGCTGGACGCAGGGCGGAGCCGCCCTGACGCCGAAGGAGGCCGGCAGCGAGGCCGATAGGAAGAAGGCCGCAGACAAGGCCGAGGAGAAGAAGAAAGCGAAGCACGGGCCCGAAAAGTCCGGGAAGGCGGAGAAGGCGGAGAAGCCGGAGAAGAAGCCCGAGAAGGCGGAAGAGGCCGAGAAGCCCGCGAAGGCCGACGAAGCCGCGTCGGACGACTCAGGCGAGGACGACAAGGCCTCCCGCGACGAAGGCATGTACATCGTCGGTGACGAGAAGCCGGGCGACCGGCCCGCCCGGGTCCTCGCCACGGCCCCGGCCGCCGCGGCCCACAGCGCGGCCCTGCTGCGCCAGGCCGGCGGGCTCACCGCCGCCGGAGACGGTGCCGACGTCAAGGTCGCCGCCCAGGACAGGCAGCCCGGTGGCGCGCCCGCCGGCGCCTATGCCCCCGTGGGCACTGCGGCACCGGCCCCCGCATCCGTCCGCGGCCGGCTCGGGAAGGACGGCAAGCCGCTGACGCTGCGCTTCGTCCTTCCGTCGGGCCCGGGCTCGCAGTCGCTGCGCAGCGTAGGCGCCAAGATCGTCGAGATGCTGGACTCCATCGGCGTCGGAACGCAGATCATCAAGGTCTCGGAGGACAGCTACTTCAAGGACCACATCGCCTCCGGCGACTACGACCTGGCGCTGTACTCCTGGCCCGCCACGGCCTACCCGGCGACCGACGGCCGGCCGATCTACTCCAAGCCGGAGCCCGCGACCGACGGATCTCTGCTCGTCGAGCAGAACTACACGCGGGTCGGTTCGGACCACATCGACCAGCTCTTCGACCAGGCCGTCTCCGAGCTCGACGCGGAGGCTTCCAGGGACCTGCTGAAGCAGGCGGACGCACGGATCTGGGCCGCTGCAGGATCGATTCCGCTGTATCAGCGGCCACAGCTGGTCGCCGTGAACAAGAAGCTCGCGAACGTGGGTGCCTTCGGCTTTGCCGCACCTCGTTACGAGGACATCGGATTCACCGGGCGACAAGCGGCAGGTTCCCCCGCGAATCGTAAGAAGTAGCAGGTCAAGGCCGTATCAGAAGCTCAGAATCAGCTCAAGTCTCTTGCCCGCCGGGACCCCCGGCGGGCAAGGTGGTTTCTGCCCAGACCCGGGCTGCTCACGTTCCCCCACACCCCTCCGTCCGGCCGGTCACAGGCCGGATGATGACTTAATACCGGCTGAATATCGGCTGAATACTGCTTGGAGTCCGCTCCTGCGGATCGGGCCGGGAAGCCCAGGACGCGTCGGGCCCGTACCATTGGACTAGCCGTGGCGTGTCAGCCCGGCGGGCGTACGAGGACTCGAGACCGACTGAGACGCCTGATCCCACGATCCGAGAGAAGCGCAAGCCACCCATGCCCACGCGCCACGACATCCGTAACGTAGCCATTGTCGCCCACGTCGACCACGGCAAGACCACGCTGGTCGACGCCATGCTCAAGCAGGCGGGCGCCTTCGCGGCCCACGCCGCGGAGAACCTCGACGAACGCATGATGGACTCGAACGACCTGGAGCGTGAGAAGGGCATCACGATCCTGGCCAAGAACACGGCCGTGAAGTACCACCCGAAAGATGGCGGCGACGTCATCACCATCAACATCATCGACACCCCCGGTCACGCCGACTTCGGCGGTGAGGTCGAGCGCGGCCTGTCGATGGTGGACGCGGTCGTCCTGCTCGTGGACGCCTCCGAGGGGCCGCTCCCGCAGACCCGCTTCGTGCTCCGCAAGGCGCTCACGGCCCGGCTGCCGGTCATCCTCTGCATCAACAAGACGGACCGCCCGGACTCCCGGATCGCCGAGGTCATCGACGAGACGTACGACCTCTTCCTGGACCTGGACGCCGACGAGGACCAGATCGAGTTCCCGATCGTCTACGCCTGCGCCCGCGACGGCGTCGCCTCGCTGACCAAGCCGGAAGACGGCACGGTTCCGCCGGACAGCGACAGCCTGGAGCCGTTCTTCAGCACGATCCTCTCCGCGGTCCCGGCCCCGGAGTACGACGAGGACGCGCCCCTCCAGGCCCACGTCACCAACCTGGACGCCGACAACTTCCTCGGCCGTATCGCGCTGTGCCGCGTCGAGCAGGGCGAGCTCCGCAAGGGCCAGACCGTCGCCTGGATCAAGCGTGACGGCACGATGTCCAACGTCCGCATCACCGAGCTGATGATGACGGAGGCGCTCACCCGCAAGCCCGCCGAGAAGGCCGGCCCGGGCGACATCTGCGCCATCGCCGGTATCCCGGACATCATGATCGGCGAGACTCTGGCCGACCCCGAGAACCCGATCGCGCTGCCGCTCATCACGGTCGACGAGCCGGCCATCTCGATGACCATCGGTGCGAACACCTCGCCGCTCGTCGGCAAGGGCGGCAAGGGCCACAAGGTCACTGCCCGGCAGATCAAGGACCGTCTGGACCGGGAGCTGGTCGGTAACGTCTCGCTCCGCGTCCTGGACACCGAGCGCCCCGACGCCTGGGAGGTCCAGGGCCGCGGTGAGCTCGCGCTGGCGATCCTCATCGAGACGATGCGCCGCGAGGGCTTCGAGCTGACCGTCGGCAAGCCGCAGGTGGTCACCAAGCAGGTCGACGGCAAGACGCACGAGCCGATCGAGCGCATGACCATCGACTCGCCCGAGGAGCACCTCGGCGCCATCACGCAGCTCATGGCGACCCGTAAGGGCCGCATGGAGACGATGACGAACCACGGTTCGGGCTGGGTCCGCATGGAGTGGATCGTCCCGTCCCGCGGCCTCATCGGCTTCCGTACGGAGTTCCTGACCCAGACCCGCGGCACGGGCATCGCGCACTCCCTCTTCGAGGGCCACGAGCCGTGGTTCGGCGAGCTGCGCACCCGTCACAACGGCTCGCTGGTGGCGGACCGTGCGGGCGTCGTGACGCCGTTCGCGATGGTCAACCTCCAGGAGCGCGGTGTCATCTTCACCGAGGCCACCACCGAGGTCTACGAGGGCATGATCATCGGCGAGAACTCGCGCGCCGACGACATGGACGTGAACATCACCAAGGAGAAGAAGCTCACCAACATGCGTGCGGCTTCCGCGGACACCACGGAGAACGTGGTGCCCGCGCGCAAGCTCTCCCTGGAGCAGTCCCTCGAGTTCTGCCGCGATGACGAGTGCATCGAGGTGACCCCGGAGACGGTCCGTATCCGCAAGGTCGTCCTGGACCAGAAGCAGCGCGGCCGTACGGCTTCGCGTGCGAAGAACGGCTGACGCCGGATTCCGGAACGCAGGGTTCCTTAGGGCCCGGGCAGCCGGGCAACCTCACGGTGCCGAATGACGGCCCGTCGACCGCGAGTCAAGGCGGTTGGCGGGCCGTCGGCGCGCCCCGGGCGGCTGTTGTCGTGAATCTTCCTGTCCGCGAACGACCTTGCCCGATAGGTTGACCGCGTACGGCCGAAATGGTCGACGGGTACTCCCTGACCAGGGGTGCCCTCACGGGGACATGGAGTTCACACACATGCGCATGAGACTCGTCGCGATGATGACTGTTTCGGGACTTGCCGCGTCACTGCTGACGGGCGTATCCGCGTCCGCCGCACAGGCGGCACCGATCGTCTGCGAGCCCGGCTACAAGCACGGGGCGTGGACGAGCGTCAAGCGGAACTGGAAGATCACGCACGCCAAGGGATACGTCGTGCCCAGCGGCGGCACCTTGTCGCGGACGGTGTCCGTGACCAAGCGCGCCGTGGTCACGTCGAGCAGGGAAATCACGGCGGGAGCCAGCTACTCGGCCGCCTGGGTCGTCTCCAGCCTCGACGTCAATGTCAGTGGCACCCTCGCCAAGTCGGGAGAGAAGACGAGGGAGAAGACGGAGAGCGTCACGCTGAACCTGAACAGGTCCGGCACGTACGTGGCGTTCAGCGGGGCTTACACAGCCCAGGGCTACTACAAGGCCAAGACCTGCAACAGCAGGGGGACAGGCTTCACCAACGTGGGGTACGGCAAGGCGCGCAGCTGGAGCAAGACTGCGGAGGGTGCCATCAAGTGCACCCAGTCGACCAAGGCCGGCTCGGTCCAGCGTGCCGCCAAGGCATGGTGCCCGTAGCCGCTGAGACGGTGAAGTGAACCGCGGCCCGGGTCCCCCTCGCAAGAAGGGGGCCCGGGCCGTCGGTGCGCGTGCGCAGCTCTTCCCCGGTGGCGACTTCGGTCGGCGAACCGTGTGCGCGACCCATTGACATGAGGCCCGGACCCCCGCAGACACTGTGGGGGTCCGGGCTTTTCGTCAACCGTTTTTCCTGACCGACCTGTCCGGATATCGGGCTCCGCTCTCCGGAACATGTGTTAACGGTCCGTTTCGCGGGTGTCTGTCTGGGATCCCTTTGTCCGGATTTCGGGCAACCGTGGGTTCCTGATGTTGTGAAACCGAGACCCTTTAAGTGTGGTTTACAGCCCGGTCGTACTTAATAGTTGCCCTATTGAGCTCGGGTCAATGGGTCACGCACTGTGGGAGTGTCGACTCACGAGCACACGGGGTACCACTCTTTCCGTCGTCAGGGGTGTCGACGGATGACAGGTACCAAAATTCGTTACGTGGACTCACGAGGAGGAACCCATGTGCGGTGCTCTGAGCACCAGTGGGGGCGCGCCGTCATGGACGACGCCTCAGGCCGGTTTCGTTCATAGCGATACACCTGGTCCTGTCGCCGGCAACGGCTGACGATTCCAAGACCCGCAAACCGCTCAACTCGCGTTCCCGGGAGTGAAACCCACTTCTGTTGGCGCTCCTTGCCGCCCTGAGGCGATCTCCGTCAGGCGTCGGCATGTCACCGAACCCTTCCGGGGGTGACGGATGGCATCCGGGGACCGTCATACAGCAGGCCTGACGCAATGAGTGCAGCCGACTCACCGCCGCAGCCTGCCGGGGCGCCGGTACCCGACATCTGTGAATGGACACATCATGACCAGTCCAATCGAGGCCGAGGACGCCACGGCCTCTGTCGCCTTGGACGAGAAGACCGCGACGACGACCACCGCCGCGGACGCCGAGAAGCCTGTCGGCCGCTCTCCTGGGCAGCTGATGTGGATGCGGTTCAAGCGTGACCGCACGGGCGTGGTCTCGGCCATCGTGGTCATCTTCTTCTTCGTCGTCGCCGCACTCGCACCGGTGATCTCGAGCCTGTACGGCAAGAACCCCTACACGCTCTACGCGCAGGAACCGGACTACCCGTTCCTGCTCGACGACTTCGCCATGCCCACGGGCTCCTTCGGCGGGGTCTCCGGGGACTTCTGGTTCGGTGTCGAACCGAACCTGGGCCGGGACGTGTTCACCATGCTGCTCTACGGCATGCGGACGTCGCTGTTCATGGCCCTGGTCCTGACGGTGCTCAGCGTTCTCACGGGCGTGATCATCGGCATGGTGGGCGGTTACTTCGGCGGGAAGGTCGACTACTGGCTCGGCCGGGTCACCGACTTCTTCCTGTCCTTCCCGAACCAGCTCTTCTTCATCGCCTTCATGCCCATCGTGACCGCGCTGTTCGTCTCCCCGACGGACGAGACCCCGACCTATCTGCGGGCCGTCGCGATCATCCTGGTGATGTGGTTCCTCGGCTGGATGGGCATGGCCCGTCTGGTCCGCAGCTCCGTGCTCTCCCTGCGCGAGCGGGAGTTCGTGGAGGCGGCCAAGGTCTCGGGCGCCTCGCGGTGGCGGATCGTGCGCAAGGAGATCCTGCCGAACATCGTGACGCCGATTCTGGTGCAGGGCACGTACACCCTGCCCAGCTCCATCCTGAGCATTGCGTTCCTCTCCTTCGTGGGTGTCGGCTTCGTCGAACCGACGCCCGACTGGGGCCGGATGTTCGCTGTCGGCGCCGGGATCTACGAGCAGGACCCGGCCTTCATGTTCTTCCCGGGCATTGCCATGGTGGTTTTCGTTCTGTGCTTCAACCTCCTTGGTGACTCGGTCCGGGACGCGTTCGACCCCAAGACCGGACGGTGACGTCCATGGGCGGGGGTGGCTGCCGCCCCCGCACCGGGCAACCGGACGGTCAGGCAGCACTTCTCTGGATAACAACCGACAGGTAGGTGCACTTAGCATCATGAATCCCATTCGATCGCGTTCCGCACGCGCCATCATCATCGCGGCCGCTGCCGGCTCGCTGGCGCTCACCGGCTGCTCCAAGGACAACGGCAAGGACGCCAAGGACGAGTCCAAGTCCAAGCAGGACGCCGCGTCCCAGTCGAAGCCTGTCGTCTACGGCGACGCCGCTGTCTCGACCGGCCCGGCGGCCGAGGTCCCGGGCGCCAAGCCCGGCGGCTCGATCAACATCTACACTCAGTCCGACCTGTCCCACATGGACCCGGGCCAGATCTACGTCAGCGACGCGGGCCAGTTCGCCAACCTGGTCCACCGCAAGCTGACGAACTACCAGGAGGACGACAAGGGCAACCTGACGGTCGTCGGTGACATCGCCACCGACGCCGGCAAGTCCTCCAACGGTGGCAAGACCTGGACGTACACGCTGAAGGACGGCATCAAGGACGAGGACGGCACCGCCATCACCTCGGCCGACGTCCGTCACACCATCGAGCGTCAGTACTCGAAGGTCATCTTCGACGGCCCGTCGTTCGTCCAGACCTGGCTCTCCGGCTCCGACTACCGCAAGGCGCTGCCGGACGGTCCGTACAAGGGCAAGCACCTGCCCGACAGCGTGCTGTCGACGCCGGACGCCAAGACGGTCGTCTTCAACTTCGACAAGCCGCGTCCGGACCTGCCGCAGGCGCTCTCCATGGCCGGTTACGCCATCGTGCCCGCGAAGGCGGACACGAAGGAGAAGTACGACAAGGCCCCCAAGTCGCTCGGCCCGTACAAGATCGCCGAGTACAAGCCCGGCAAGTCCCTGAAGCTGGTCAAGAACACCAACTGGGACGCGAAGACGGACGCGGTTCGCCACCAGTACGTGGACGGCTACGACTTCACCACCACGATCGACCAGGCCAGCCAGACCAAGCGTCTGATCGCCGACCAGGGCGACGCCAAGAACGCCATGCAGTTCACGGACTCCGTGGACCCGGCCCAGACGTCGTCCGTGATCGGCAACGCGGCGGTCAACAAGCGCACGATCAAGGGTTACCAGCCCTACGTGTGGCAGATGAGCTTCAACCTGGACCGCCTCAAGGACAAGAAGGTCCGTGACGCGATCACCTACGCGCTCCCGAACCAGTCCATGATCCAGGCTGACGGCGGCAAGTACGGCGGCGAGCTCGCGGGCGGTCTGTTCGCGCCGACCCTGCCGGGCTTCGACCCGACGTACGACCCGTTCGGCAAGCTGAAGAAGCCCAACGGTGACCCGGCGAAGGCCAAGGCGCTGCTGAAGGAGGCGGGTGTCGCCAAGGGAACGAAGCTCACCTACGCCTACTCCAACACCCCGCGTGGCCAGAAGCAGATGGTCATCATCAAGGACGCGCTGGCCAAGATCGGCTTCGACGTCCAGGCCAAGGAGATCGAGCGCGCGACCTTCTACGAGCAGATCGGTAAGCTCGACAACGGCTTCGACCTGTACATGACCGGTTGGGGCCAGGACTGGTCCTCCCAGTCCACGGTCGTCACCCCGGTCTACGACGGCAAGCTGGTCGCCGACGGTCAGCCGAACTACTCCCACATCAACGACGCCAAGGTCAACGAGCTCATCCAGGAGGCACTGGTCCTGGAGCCGACGGCCGCGGCCAAGAAGTGGGAAGAGGCGCACAAGCGCATCGTCGAGGAGATCAACCCGGCTGCTCCGGTCTACTACTCGAAGCAGCTCCAGCTCTTCGGTTCCAACATCGGTGGCGCTCGGTACAGCACCAACTCGAGCTACATCGACATCAACCGTCTCTACCTGATCCAGCCGTAACTCTCATCCACGGCTGATCCATGGGGGTGCGCGCCAGGCGGAGCGCACCCCCATGGACTCCCCACCCTTACAACCCGCCGCTTCCGAAGAGAGCAGCCTCCCGCGATGCTTCAGTTCCTCATCCGCAGGTTGACCGGCGCAGTCGTCATCATGTTCCTGATCGGCGCCTTCACGTTCTTCCTGTTCTACACAGTCCCCCAGGACTTCGCCCAGCTCTCCTGCGGCAAGAACTGCTCGCCGGAGAACATTGCGGTCATCCGTGAAAACCTCGGCCTGGACCAGCCCATCACCACGCAGTTCTGGGAGTTCATGCGCGGTATCGTCGTCGGCCGTGACTTTGCCATCGGGCACTGTTCGGCTCCGTGCCTGGGGCAGTCCTTCAGCACCGGCGACTTCGTGTGGGACTCGATCATGGACCGCTTCCCGCTGACGCTGTCGCTGACCGTCGGTGGCCTGGTGATCTTCCTGGTGATCGGTCTCGGCTCCGGTATGCTCGCGGCCTGGAAGCGCGGTACCGTCCTGGACAAGGTTGTCAGCGGCGCGTCGATGGTGCTCAGCTCGTTCCAGATCTACTTCCTCGGTCCGATCGTCCTCGGCATCTTCGTCTTCAGCACGGGCTGGATGGAAAGTCCGAAGTACGTCCCGTTCCTCGACAACCCGGTCAAGTGGGCCATCGCCCTGCTGATCCCCTGGGTCGTCATGGCGACGATCTTCACCGCGCAGTACACCCGTATGTCGCGCTCCACGATGATCGAGCAGCTCCAGGAAGAGCACGTCCGCACCGCGCGTGCCAAGGGCATGCCCCAGCGGTACGTCTTCTTCCGCTACGCCTGGCGAGGCTCGCTCGCCCCCATCGTCACCATCCTCGGCATGGACCTCAGTGGACTTCTCGCCGGTGGTGTCGTCACCGAGTTCACCTTCCAGCTGGCAGGCATCGGGCGTCTGGCGGTGGACTCCTCGCTGACCAAGGACCTTCCGGTGACCATGGGAGTGATGCTGTTCGGAGCCTTCTTCATCCTGCTCCTGAACATCGTCGTCGACCTCGCCTACGCCTACATCGACCCGCGCGTGCGCCTCGCCTAGGAGAACGACCGTGACCACACTGACCAAGACCGAAGACACTCCGGCCCCGACCGGGCCCGAGGCCTTCCTCTCGGTACGCGACCTGCGGGTGAGGTTCTCCACCGAGGACGGCATCGTCAACGCGGTCGACGGACTCTCCTTCGACGTCGAGCGTGGCAAGACGCTGGGCATCGTGGGTGAGTCGGGCTCCGGAAAGTCCGTGACCAACCTGGCGGTTCTGGGTCTGCACAATCCCCAGAGCTCCTCGGTCGAGGGCGACATCATCCTCGACGGCCAGAACCTGACCAAGGCTTCCGAGAAGGAGATGGAGAAGCTCCGCGGCAACAAGGCCGCGATGATCTTCCAGGACGCCCTGACCGCGCTCTCGCCGTACTACACGGTGGGCCGCCAGCTCATCGAGCCGTTCCGCAAGCACACCGGCGCCTCCAAGAAGGAGGCGAAGGTACGGGCCGTCGAGATGCTGACCAAGGTCGGCATTCCGCAGGCGACGATGCGCTTCGACGACTACCCGCACCAGTTCTCCGGCGGCATGCGCCAGCGCGTGATGATCGCCATGTCGCTGATGTGCGACCCCGAACTGCTGATCGCCGACGAGCCGACCACCGCGCTCGACGTGACCGTGCAGGCCCAGATCCTGGACCTGCTCAAGGACCTCCAGCAGGAGTTCGGGTCGGCGATCATCTTCATCACCCACGACCTGGGTGTCATCGCCAACATGGCGGACGACCTCCTGGTGATGTACGCCGGACGGGCGGTGGAGCGCGGTAGCGTGCGCGAGGTCCTCCGGGCTCCTCAGCACCCCTACACCTGGGGTCTCCTGAGCTCGATGCCGCGCCTGGGGGGCGACATCAGCGAGGCGCTCATGCCGATCCCCGGATCCCCGCCGAGCCTCCTCAACCCGCCGTCGGGCTGCGCCTTCCACCCGCGTTGCGCCTTCACCGACAAGGTGAGCGGCTCGCGGTGCAGTGGCGAGCGGCCGTCGCTGGGCGACGGGCGGGCCTCGGCCTGCCACCTCACGCCGGAGCAGAAGCAGACCATCTTCATCGATCACATCAAGCCCCGGCTGGGCTAGGGAGACGCAGAGACAATGAGTGAGAACGTCACTCTGCCTGAACAGCAGGGTTCCACGGATGAAGTTCGTGAACGACGCGAACTGCTCTCCGTCGAGGGCATGGCCATGCACTTCCCGATCTACGGAGGGTTTCCCTTCAAGCGCAAGGTCGGCGCCGTCAAGGCGGTCGACGGGATCGACCTGACGGTGTACGAGGGCGAGAGCCTCGGCCTCGTCGGGGAGTCCGGCTGCGGAAAGTCCACCACCGGCCGGATGATGACCCGGCTGCTGGAGCCCACCGGCGGAAAGATCACCTACGACGGCAAGGACATCACCCACGCCGGCCGCAAGCAGCTGGCGCCCATCAGGTCCGAGATCCAGATGATCTTCCAGGACCCGTACTCGTCGCTGAACCCGCGGCAGACCGTCGGCACCATCATCAAGAGCCCGATGGAGGTCAACGGCATCAAGCCCGCCGGGGGCCGGGAGAACCGGGTGCGGGAGCTGCTGGAGCTCGTGGGTCTCAACCCCGAGCACTACAACCGTTTCCCGCACGAGTTCTCCGGCGGCCAGCGCCAGCGCATCGGTGTGGCCCGCGCCCTGGCGCTCCAGCCGAAGCTGATCATCGCCGACGAGCCGGTCTCGGCCCTCGACGTCTCGATCCAGGCCCAGGTGGTGAACCTGCTGCAGAAGGTGCAGAAGGAGATGGGCATCGCCTTCGTGTTCATCGCGCACGACCTGGCGATCGTGCGGCACTTCTCCGAGCGCGTGGCCGTGATGTACCTGGGCAAGATCGTGGAGGTCGCGGACCGCGACTCCCTCTACAACCGGCCCCGGCACCCCTACACCCACGCTCTGCTCTCGGCGGTGCCGGAGACGGACGTCGACAGCGGGAGCAGGGAGCGCATCCGGCTGGAGGGAGACGTGCCCTCGCCGATCTCGCCTCCGTCCGGTTGCCGGTTCCGCACGCGCTGCTGGAAGGCGCAGGACAAGTGCGCCACCCAGGAGCCTCCTCTCGTCCAGATCTCCGGCAGCCGGGACGGTCACCTGACCGCCTGCCACTTCCCGGAGGACCCGACGACCGAGAAGCGCGGCGGGGACATCATCCTCGACCCGGCACTGGCCCGGCTCGAGGACAATGCGGTCGAGAAGTAGAACGGCCTGGCTCCGGTGGAGCCCGGCTGTCGCGTGATCGTAAGAATCTGCGGCCTTCGCGCTGAATGTGCGTTCCCTCATGGGACGCATGCTCAGGGCGAAGGCCGCTTCTTCGTGTCCGGCCGCCGGACCGGTTGATCAGGTCTTCCGCATACGTTCAAAAGCGGTCGGACGCGGCCGGTGGCGAAGAAAGTCCCTGATCAGGTGTGCGCACTCCAAGGGGCTCGCACTGCTGGTGTCGCACTCGATGTCGTAGACGCCGTGGGCATGGACACGGTCGAACTGGAGGGCGGCCAGCCCAGCCGGACGGTTTCCGCGCGCCTTCTCGCGGCGTTCCAGCTCCGGCAAGGGGCAGTGCACTTTGACGAGCACGACGTCCTGAGGGGCGAACAGGTCCAGGCAGTCGTCAAGCCGCCACGGTTCGCTCAGGATGTGATCCACGATGATGTTGTTGCCCGCCGCGGCCATGCCGGCGACCGCGCGATGGAATCCCATCCAGGTGCGTCTGAGGACGACGGGGAGCTGGTCCGGTGTGAGCTCCGGCTTCGACCGCATGGCGTGGAACGCGTCCACGGGCATGTGGAAACACGGTCCGTCAAGGATTCCGGCGAGCTCCACGGCCAGGCTCGACTTGCCCGAGCTCGAGGTGCCGTTCAAGAAGATGATCAGTCCACCGGTGACCTGTTCAGGTTCCCGTGAGCTCATCGAGCCGGTGGCCGGAGGGGCCGTCATGTGCTTTCCCGTCATGGGCAGGCTCCGGACCCCTCGATCGGTGGCGGTGAAAGCCTACTGCTTCCCGGCCTGCCACGGGCGGCGGAGGTAAACATGCGAAAGGAGGTCATATGGGGTGATATAAGGCAGTGAGTCACTCAATGGACCCCTAGGAGGCACTCCATGCGCGGAGCCACACAGGCCAGGTGGGCCGCATGCGCGGTCGCCGTCGCCCTGGCAGCGACGGCCTGCGGCGGCGGGGACGACAGCGGTGGTGGCAGCGGTGGCGCCGACGGGATCGTGAGCTCTTCCTGGGGCGACCCGCAGAACCCGCTGGAGCCCGCCAATACCAACGAGGTGCAGGGCGGCAAGGTCCTCGACATGCTCTTCCGGGGGCTCGTGCGGTACGACGCCAAGACGGGGGAGGCCAAGAACGAGATCGCGGAGAAGATCGAGTCCACCGACTCGCAGAACTTCACCATCACCATCAAGGACAACTGGACCTTCAGCAACGGTGAGAAGGTCACCGCGCAGTCCTTCGTGGATGCCTGGAACTACGGCGCGGCGCTGAAGAACAACCAGAAGAACGCGTACTTCTTCGCTTACATCGACGGCTACGACAAGGCCCATCCCGAGGCGGGCAAGGCCGCCACCGACACCCTCGCCGGCCTCAAGGTGGTCAACCCGACGACCTTCACGGTCAAGCTGTCCCAGAAGTTCTCGCTCTGGCCCGACACCCTCGGCTACGCGGCCTTCGTGCCGCTGCCCAAGGCCTTCTACTCGGACCACGACGCCTGGCTCTCCAAGCCGATCGGCAACGGTCCGTACACCGTTGACTCGTACGCCAAGGGCTCCTCGATGAACCTGCGCAGGTGGGACGACTACCCCGGTGCGGACAAGGCGCAGAACGGCGGCATCGACCTCAAGGTCTACACCGACAACAACACCGCCTACACCGACCTGACGGCGGGCAACCTCGACCTGGTCGACGACATTCCCGCCTCGCAGCTCAAGAACGTCGAGGCGGACCTGGGGGACCGGTACATCAACACCCCGGCCGGCATCATCCAGACGCTCGCCTTCCCGTTCTACGTGAAGGCCTGGAACACGCCTGACGCGGTCAAGGTCCGGCAGGGCCTGTCGATGGCGATCAACCGGGAGCAGATCACCGACCAGATCTTCCAGAAGACCCGCACCCCCGCCTCCGACTGGACCTCCCCGGTCCTCGGTGAGGAGGGCGGCTTCAAGGAAGGTCTGTGCGGCTCCCCGTGCGAGTACAACAAGGCGGAGGCCAAGAAGCTGATCGAGGACGGCGGCGGCATCCCCGGCGGCCAGCTCAAGATCTCGTACAACGCGGACACCGGCTCCCACAAGGAATGGGTCGACGCGGTCTGCAACAGCATCAACAACGTCATGGGCAACAACGAGGCCTGCGTCGGCAGCCCGGTCGGCACGTTCGCCGACTTCCGGAACCAGGTCTCCACCCAGAAGCTGACCGGCGCCTGGCGTGCGGGCTGGCAGATGGACTACCCGCTCATCCAGAACTTCCTCCAGCCGCTCTACTTCACCAACGCCCCGTCCAACGACGGCAAGTGGAGCAACGAGGAGTTCGACGGCCTGGTCAACAAGGCCAATGCCGAGGCCGACAAGGCCACGGCCGTCAGCACGTTCCAGGACGCGGAGAAGATCCTCGCCGATCAGATGCCCGTCATCCCGCTCTGGTACCAGAACGGCAGCGCCGGCTACTCGGACCGGGTCGAGAACGTCGCCCTGAACGTCTTCAGCGTCCCGGTGTACGACCAGATCAAGGTCAAGTGACCCGAGCCGGGCAACCGGTGCGGCCCACCGCACCGGCCGCCCGGCTTCCGGGTCCCTCCGCTGTTCGCCCCGACCCCCGGAGCCCTTCATGGGACGTTATGTGATCCGGCGGCTGCTGCAGATGATCCCCGTCTTCTTCGGCACCACGCTGTTGATCTTCCTCATGGTGAACGTGATGGGCGACCCCATCGCGGGCCTCTGCGGCGACCGCCAGTGCGACCCCGCGACCGCCGCCCAGCTGCGCACCGAGTTCGGTCTCGACAAGCCGGTCTGGCAGCAATACCTGACCTACATGGGCCACATCTTCACCGGGGACTTCGGCACCGCGTTCAACGGGCAGAAGGTCACGGAGCTGATGGCCACCGCCTTCCCCATCACCATCCGGCTCACCATCGTCGCGATCGTGTTCGAGATCGTCATCGGCATCAGCCTCGGCGTCGTCACCGGACTGCACCGCGGGCGGCCCGTCGACACCGGGGTCCTGATCCTGACCCTCGTCGTCATCGCCGTACCCACCTTCGTCACCGGTCTGCTGCTCCAGCTCCTCCTCGGTGTGGAGTGGGGCATCATCAAGCCGTCCGTCTCCCCCGAGGCGCCGCTCGACGAACTCATCGTCCCCGGCCTCGTCCTGGCCTCCGTCTCCCTGGCCTACGTCACCCGGCTCACCCGGACCTCGATCGCCGAGAACGCCCGCTCCGACTACGTCCGTACCGCCGTGGCCAAGGGGCTTCCCCGGCGCCGGGTCGTCGTCAGGCACCTGCTGCGCAACTCCCTCATCCCCGTCGTCACCTTCATCGGTACGGACGTGGGCGCCCTGATGGGCGGGGCGATCGTCACCGAGCGCATCTTCAACATCCACGGAGTCGGCTACCAGCTCTACCAGGGCATCCTGCGCCAGAACACCCAGACCGTCGTCGGGTTCGTCACCGTGCTGGTCCTCGTCTTCCTCGCGGCGAACCTGATCGTCGACCTCCTGTACGCCGTACTCGACCCGAGGATCCGCTATGCCTGAGCAGCAGAAGCCGTGGGACGAAGCGATCTCGGGGGCCGGGGCCGGCGGTGCGATGGACCTGGCGGTGGACGAGGGCACCACCCTGGAGAAGACGCCCGGCGGCCCGGAAGGAACCGGCCCCGCCGGCAAGCCCCGCAGCCTGTGGTCCGACGCCTGGCGTGATCTGCGCCGCAACCCGGTCTTCATCATCTCGGCGCTGGTCATTCTCTTTCTGGTGATCATCTCGATCTGGCCGTCGCTGATCACGGACCTCGACCCGCTCGACTGCGATCTGAGCAAGGCCCAGGAGGGCTCCCAGCCCGGTCACCCCTTCGGCTTCGACGGACAGGGCTGCGACGTCTACACCCGCACCGTGTACGGCGCACGCACCTCGGTCACGGTCGGCGTCTGCTCCACGGTCGGCGTCTCGCTGCTGGGCGGCGTGCTGGGCGGCCTCGCCGGCTTCTTCGGGGGCAAGGGCGACGCCGTCCTCTCCCGCATCACGGACGTCTTCTTCGGCATCCCGGTCGTCCTCGGCGGCCTGGTCTTCCTCTCCGTGGTCACCAGCTCCACCGTCTGGCCGGTGATCGGTTTCATCGTGCTGCTGGGCTGGCCCCAGATCGCCCGTATCGCACGAGGCTCGGTCATCACCGTCAAACAGAACGACTACGTCCAGGCGGCGCGGGCGCTGGGCGCCTCCAACTCGCGGATGATGCTGCGGCACATCACCCCCAACGCCATCGCCCCGGTGATCGTCGTCGCGACGATCGCGCTGGGTACGTACATCTCGCTGGAGGCGACCCTCTCGTATCTGGGTGTCGGCCTGAAGCCGCCGGCCGTCTCCTGGGGCATCGACATCTCCGCCGCCTCCCAGTACGTCCGCAACGCGCCGCACATGCTGCTCTGGCCCGCCGGGGCGCTGGCGATCACGGTGCTCGCCTTCATCATGCTCGGCGACGCGGTGCGCGACGCCCTCGACCCCAAGCTGCGCTGAGGAGCCCGCTGCCATGTTGCTCGAAGTGCGCGATCTGCACGTGGAGTTCCACACCCGGGAGGGGGTGGCCAAGGCCGTCAACGGGGTCAACTACTCGGTGGCCGAGGGCGAGACACTCGCTGTTCTCGGCGAGTCCGGCTCGGGCAAGTCGGTCACCGCCCAGGCGATCATGGGGATCCTCGACATGCCGCCCGGGAAGATCAGCGGGGGCGAGATCCTCTTCAAGGACCGCGACCTGCTGAAGCTCAAGGGCGAGGAACGGCGCAAGGTCCGCGGCCAGGAGATGGCCATGATCTTCCAGGACGCGCTGTCCTCGCTGAACCCGGTGTTGAGCGTGGGGCAGCAGCTGGGCGAGATGTTCGTCGTGCACCGCGGGATGTCCCGCAAGGACGCGAAGGCCAAGTCCATCGAGCTGATGGACCGTGTGCGCATCCCGGCGGCCAAGGAGCGCGTCGGGAACTTCCCGCACCAGTTCTCCGGCGGCATGCGCCAGCGCATCATGATCGCCATGGCGATGGCGCTGGAGCCCGCGCTGATCATCGCCGACGAGCCGACCACCGCCCTGGACGTGACGGTCCAGGCCCAGGTGATGGAGCTGCTCGCAGAACTGCAGCGCGAGCTCAACATGGGCCTGATCCTGATCACCCACGACCTCGGTGTGGTGGCCGACGTCGCCGACAAGATCGCCGTGATGTACGCGGGCCGGATCGTCGAGACCTCGCCCGTCCACGACATCTACAAGGCGCCCGCCCACCCGTACACCAAGGGCCTCCTGCGGTCGATCCCGCGCCTGGACCAGAAGGGCCAGGACCTGTACGCGATCAAGGGGCTGCCGCCCAACCTGCTGCACATCCCGCCCGGCTGCGCCTTCCACCCGCGCTGCCCGATGGCCCAGGCCGTGTGCCGTACGGACGTACCGCCGCTGTACACCGTGGACGAGACCCGCCGGAGCGCCTGCCACTTCTGGAAGGAGACGCTCGATGCCCGCTGAGGACCCGAGCCGTCAGGACGTCACCACCGGGGGCTCCACCCTGGTCTCCGAGGTGCGCGAGAGCGGCCCTGCGCGGCCGTACGCGGAGGGCGACCCGATCCTGGAGGTGCGCGGCCTGGTCAAGCACTACCCACTGACCCGGGGCATCCTCTTCAAGAAGCAGATCGGCGCGGTCAAGGCCGTCGACGGGGTCGACTTCGACCTGGCGGCGGGCGAGACGCTCGGCATCGTGGGCGAGTCCGGCTGCGGCAAGTCGACCGTCGCCAAGATGCTGGTGCACCTGGAGCCGCCCACCGGGGGCGCCATCCGCTACAAGGGCGAGGACGTCACCAAGCTGTCGGGCCGTGCGCTGAAGGCCGTGCGCCGCAACATCCAGATGGTGTTCCAGGACCCGTACACCTCACTGAACCCCCGCATGACCGTCGGCGACATCATCGGGGAGCCGTACGAGATCCACCCCGAGGTGGCACCCAAGGGGAGCAGGCGCCAGAAGGTGCAGGACCTGCTCGATGTCGTCGGTCTGAACCCGGAGTACATCAACCGGTATCCGCACCAGTTCTCCGGCGGTCAGCGCCAGCGCATCGGCATCGCCCGCGGCCTCGCGCTCAACCCGGAGATCATCGTCGCCGACGAACCGGTGTCCGCGCTCGACGTGTCGGTCCAGGCCCAGGTGGTCAACCTGCTCGACCGGCTGCAGGCGGAGTTCAGTCTGAGCTTCCTGTTCATCGCGCACGACCTGTCGATCGTCCGGCACATCTCGGACCGGGTGGGCGTCATGTACCTCGGCCGGATCGTCGAGATCGGCACCGACGAGGAGATCTACGACCACCCCACGCACCCGTACACCCAGGCGCTGCTGTCCGCCGTTCCGGTGCCGGACCCGACGGCCCGGGAGTACCGCGAGCGGATCATTCTGCACGGTGACGTCCCGTCCCCCGCGAACATCCCGTCCGGCTGCCGCTTCCGTACGCGTTGCTGGAAGGCGCAGGAGCGGTGCGAGCTGGAGGTGCCGCTGCTGGCGGTCCCCGCGGTCTTCCGGGAGACGGACACGCCGGCCAGGCACGATTCGGCCTGTCACTTCGCCGAGGAGAAGCAGGTGGTGCCGCCGGAGGGGCTGCTGGAGACCCCCGAGCCGCAGGACGCCCCGCCGTCCTTGCACAAGGATGCCCCGCCGTCCTTGCGCAAGGACGACCCGGGCGACAAGAAATGATAAAAGGGCATCACATTCGTTAACACAGAGGCAACTTGACTGTCGCCACACCGATATACGAACGCACCACCATGAAGAACGTACGGCCGTGCGGGTGCCGTGAACCGGCCGGGGTGCTCATCACGTCGCCCCGGCCGGTTTCCCGTTCCCCGCCTTTCCCCACAGGTCCCCTTGTTCATCGGCGGGCCGCGGTGGAGTATCGCTGGGGTGATACTCACCCGGGGAGCCAGAATCACCGGTGCGGTGCTGTGTGCCGTACTCGGTGTCATCGTCGCGGGCTGGATCGTGCGGGACATCCGGGCGGCCGGCGATCCGCTGGACCTGCTTCGCTACTGGGCCGGTTACACCGACGCCCGGCCGGAAGCGCTCCCCGCGACGGCGCAGGCGGACATCGTGCTCCTCGCCGTGTACGCCCTTGCCACGACCGCCGCTCTGCGTTCCTCGGTGGCCGCTTCGGCACTGGTCGCCACCGGCGTGGTCACGCTCGCCCTGCGGCTGCCCGGCGTCTGGACCACCGGCGCCTCCTGGATGGACGGGCGGTACAGCGACGAACTGCGCACCCGCGCCCTGCTCGGCACCTTCGTCGCACTGGCCGCCGGACTCGCGCTGATCGTCACCGGTGCGGCGGGCCGCAGGCCGGCCGCGGACTCCTACGAACCGAGGCCGACCCGGCCCGGCCAGGGAGCCGCGGTCACCGCTTTCCTGGTGCTCGGTGCCTCGGGCGCCGTGCTGATCGCCTGGGAGATCCGCCAGTTCGTCACGCTGCCCTCGGCGCTGTATCCCGACTGGTTCATCGGTGGGAACGCCGTCCGGGTCGAACTGATCAGCGCTCCGCCCGGCTGGAGCAGCGTGGCGCTCGCGGTGCTCTGCCTCGTCGTGGCGTTCACCGCGCTCTTCCACGCCGTCCACGCCCGGCCGCTCGGCATGATCGCCGCGGCGTTCCTGCTGCTCTCGGGAGGCCTCGGGATCGCCCGGGCCTTTCACCACGAGATGCTCGACCGCTTCGGAGACCTGGGGAGCGAGTACCAGCTCATCGTGCTGACCTCGTTCTTCCTCGCCTTCGCCGGGGCGACCGGACTGATCGTGCTGTCCCGCAGAGGCTTCGAGGACGTGGACGGAGGCGGCCGGGGCTACGACGGCTACGGAGCGGGCGGTTACGGCCCGCCGCCGGGCAGCGGCGGCTACGGATACCCGCAGGGGCCCGGCGGGGGCCCCGCCCCGGGGTACGGCTACCCACAGGCCCAACCGCCCGGCCCCGGCTACGGCCCGCCGCCGGGCGGCGGATTCGGTCCTCCGCCGCCCTCGTCCCCGCCGCCCGCATGGTGACGCCTACGCGGGCGTCAGCCCCAGCGACCGCCTGAGGAAGTCCACCTGGAGCAGGAGCAGATTCTCCGCGACCTGCTCCTGGGGGGTCATGTGCGTCACCCCGCTCAGCGGCAGCACCTCGTGCGGTCGTCCCGCCGACAGCAGCGCGGAGGACAGCCGCAGCGCATGGGCGACGACCACGTTGTCGTCGGCCAGACCGTGGACGATCATCATCGGCCGTACCTGGTCGGCGGCCCGGGAGAGCCCCTCGTCCGTCACCAGCGAGTTGTAGGCGTACACCTCGGGCTGCGCCGTGGGGTCGCCGAGATAGCGCTCCGTGTAGTGGGTGTCGTACAGCCGCCAGTCCGTCACCGGGGCGCCCACGACAGCTGCGTGGAAGACATCGGGGCGCCGCAGCACCGCGAGCGCCGAGAGATAGCCGCCGTAGGACCAGCCGCGCATCGCCACCTTCGAGAGATCCAGCGGGAACCGCCCGGCCAGTGAGTGCAGGGCCTCGATCTGGTCGTCCAGGGTGAGGGCGAAGTCGTCCCTGACCGCCTTCTCCCAGCCGGGCGAACGCCCCGGCGCTCCCCGGCCGTCCGCGACGATCACGGCGAACCCCTGGTCGGCGAACCACTGGGACGTCAGATGCGGATTGTGCGCGGCCACCACCCGGCGACCGTGCGGACCGCCGTACGGGTCCATCAGAACGGGAAGAGGGCCGTCCGAGTCCTGGTAGCCGGAGGGGAGCAGCACGGCGCACGGAATCCGCCGTGCGCCCCCCTCCGTCAGCTGAACCCGGGCCGTCAGGACCGGCTCCTGGGCGTGGTTGGCCACGGTGGCGGTCTGCTTGCCGTCCCGCATCACCCGCACCGCCGTTCCCGGGTGCTCCAGAGATGCCGAGAGCAGGACCGTCACCCCGCCCGAACGCACCGCGGAGTGCACCCCCACGCCTTCGGAAACGCGCTCGACGCCCAGCTCGTTGACCCGGTACACGTGGCTCTGTCCGGTCTCCGGATCCGCGGCCTTCTCACCCGCTGTCGCCGACACCAGGATGTCCGACTCCCCGATGTCCAGCACCGACTGGATGTGCAGCTGGGCCCCGGTCAGCGGCCGGTCACCGACCGACAGCACCCGCGCACCGCCCTCGTCCGCGATCCGCACGAGCCGCCCGTCCGGCGCCCACGCGGGCACCCCGGCGAAAAGATCGAGCCAGACCGCATCCTCGTCCACATGCACCGTACGAGTCGCACCGCTCTTCGTGTCCACGGCCAGATGCAGCTGACTGCGCTGGTCACGGGCCTGCACCAGGAGCAGCGGGGCGCCGTTCGAGGACCAGTGCACCCGGGCCAGATACGGGAAGCGGGTCCGGTCCCAGACAATCTCGGTACGTGTCCCGTCCAGGCCCATCACATAGAGCCGCACCTCGGCATTGGCCGTCCCCGCAGCCGGATAGCCGACCTCGGCCGGCTTGTTTCCGGGGTGGGCGGGGTCGGAGATCCACCACCGCTGGACGGCGCTGTCATCGACCCGGGCGACCAGCAGCCGGTCCGACTCGGGCGACCACCAGAAGCCCCGGTAGCGGCTCATCTCCTCGGCCGCCACGAACTCGGCGAGGCCGTACGAGGTGTGCGCGTCGTCCGGCTCGGCGAGGGGACGGTCTCCGTCGCCCGCCGCCCCTACGACCCGCAGTGCGCCCCGGGTGACATAGGCGATGTGCCTGCCGTCCGGGGAGGGGCGGGGGTCGATCACCGGGCCCGGGACCGGCAGTGCGCGCGCCGTGCCGGCCCGCAACTCGGCGACGTACACCTTGCCGGAGAGGGCGAACGCGGCCAACTCGGCCGCCTCGTCCACCGCGTAGCCGACGATGCCCGCCGAACCCTCCCGGACCCGTTCGCGCCGGGCCCGCTCCTGCGGCGATAGCTTCTCCGCCGAACCCCCCAGCAGGGCCTCGGGGTCGGCGGCGACGCGCTCCTCGCCGGTTTGCGGGTCCAGCACCCAGAGGCGGTTCGTCCGGTCCGTGCCGGACGCCGAGCGGAGGAAGATCACCCGCGTCCCATCCGGTGAGACGGTGAAGGCCCGGGGTGCGCCCAGAGTGAACCGCTGGGTCCGGGCGTGCTGGCGGGCGAAGGACAGCTTCTGCGAGGTCATGGCCCCGAACCTAGCCCGGAGGGAGCCGCACGTGCGCCCCTCGTGCTGCTGTGCCCCGATCAATGCGTTGGCACGGATAGTTATGATCCGTAGCGCTCGGTGGGTATGAACCTGCTGGCTCCATGTGTGCTGCCCGTCCCGACCGTACTGATGGAGGTGAACCGCCGTGGCACTCTCGATTTCGGCGGTGGTGCTGCTGGCGATCGTCGTCTTCCTGCTGATCCGGAAATCCGGACTGAAGGGCGGACATGCGGTGGTCTGCATGTTGCTCGGGTTCTATCTTGCGAGCTCGTCGATTGCGCCGACCATCTCGGAGGTGACGTCGAATGTGGCAGGCATGATCGGGGGCATCAAGTTCTGACGGGCGGTGCGCACGCGACGGCCGTGGCGGGCCTGTCGGGTTCCCCGGCCCGTGGGGGAGTCCCTCCGCACGGCGGGGGGCTCGTAGGGTGGCCCCATGAAGGACCTTCCTGCCCGCCGTCTGCTCCTGGTGCACGCGCACCCCGACGACGAGTCGATCAACAACGGCGCCACCATGGCCAGGTACGCGGCCGAGGGCGTCCACGTCGCCCTGGTGACGTGCACCCTCGGCGAGGAGGGCGAGGTCATCCCACCGGACCTGGCGCACCTCGCCGCGGACCGGGACGACGCCCTGGGCGCCCACCGGGTCGGTGAACTCGCCGCCGCGATGAGGGAGCTCGGGGTCACCGACCACCGCTTCCTGGGCGGACCGGGCCGGTTCCGCGACTCCGGAATGATGGGCACCGAGCAGAACCACAGGCCCGGTGCCTTCTGGGACGCGGACCTGGACGGCGCGGCCGGGCATCTCGTCGAGGTGATCCGCTCCGTGCGCCCCCAGGTCCTGGTCACCTACGACCCCGACGGCGGCTACGGCCACCCCGACCACATCCAGGCACACCGCGTCGCGATGCGCGCGGCGGAGCTGGCCGCAGATCCCGCGTACGGCGACGGCCCCGGTGACCCGCACACGATTGCGAAGATCTACTGGAACCGGGTGCCCCGCTCCGTGGCCGAGGAGGCTTTCGCCCGGCTGCGGGATGCCGCCCCGGACGCCTTCCCGGGGATCGCCGCCGTCGACGACGTACCCGGCGTGGTGGACGACGCGGAGATCACTGCGGAGATCGACGGTTCGGAGTACGCAGCGGCGAAGACCGCGGCGATGAGGGCGCATGCCACCCAGATCGCCGTGGAGGGGCCGTTCTTCGCCCTTTCGAACGACCTGGGGCAGCCCGTTTTCACCACCGAGTACTACCAGTTGGTGCGCGGGGCCTGCGGCAGGGACGATGATGCCCGGGAGCACGACCTCTTCGCGGGCGTGCCGGACGTGGCGGCAGCACCGGGAGCACAGGTATGAGCAGCAGGCAGAGACAGCGGGCCGCGTCGCAGTCGCCGCGCAGCAACGCGCCGCCCAGGGGGCCCGAGCCGACCGGTCTCGCCGCACCCCTCAACCCCGCGCGGATCGCCCTGTATGTCGGTCTCGCGGTACTGGGTGCCGTCGTCGGGCTTGCGGGCACCCTCGTCCAAGCGGGCCTGTTCCCGGGCGGGTTGCTGCTCGCACTCGCCGCGTCGGCCGGACTGTTCTACGGGGGCCGGGTACTCGCCCGGACCCAGCTCGGCGCGCTGGCACCGGCCGTGGGCTGGTTCATCGCCGTGATCGTCCTGCTCAGCGGCCGCCCCGAGGGCGACTACGTCTTCGGCGACGAGCTCGGTCTGACGCTCTTCATGCTCGGCGGCATGGGTGTCGCTGTGATCTGTGCCACCATGTCGCGGTTGCCATATTCGGCCACCAACACCGGCCGACCTGGCACGTGATGTGCTACATCCGCTCCCGGATTGCCCCCCTCGAAAGCGACGGGTGCATCCTTGTTTCCCCCGGGGCGGAGAGTCTGTCGGCGGTGGCCAGTATGGTGGTGCGCGCGCCGAGCCGTCCCCTGGCCTGCGGCATGGGGGAAGTACGGGCGGCGGAGCCAATCGGGAGAACCTGCTTTGAGTCGTGAAACTGACAGTTCGTCCTCCGGGCCCCAGGGGCACGGCGGAGCCGCGTACCCGTCGGGTACGCCGCCGTACGGATCACGCCAGTATCCGTCGCTGCACCCGTCTCAGGACGGGCCGGAGGAGACTCCGGAACCTGTGGATCCGCCTCAGTCCGAGGAGCCCAGAACCGAGACGACGCTGACGACGCGCATCCGGATCAACATCCCGGGTTCGCGTCCGATCCCGCCTGTCGTCGTGCGTACGCCGATGAGTGACACCGGCACCTCCGGCCGACCGGACGCCGAGCGCACCGGCAGCATGCCGAGGCCCGGCGCGCCCGCGCCGTCCTCCGGTGGCGCGGCAGGCGCAGGCGAGCGTGGCGGTTCCGGCCCGGATGCGCGGGACGGCCGGGCCGCCGAGGCGTCCGCCGAGAAGCCGGCCAAGGAGAAGAGCGGCAGCGACTGGTTCGCGCCGCGCAGGACCCCGCCGCCCGGAGCGGCGGCCCCCGGCCCGTCCGGCCCCCCTGCCGGTCCGTCCTCCACGGGCGGCGGAACGGGCGGCGGACAGGGTCCGGCGCCGACACCGCCCCGCACCGACCAGCCGTACTTCTCGGACGGTCCGCCGGCGGGCACCCCGCGCCCCGGGCGCAGCGCTCTCGACGAGTTCGATGCGGACGGCCCCGGTGGCCCGCGTCCCACGCCGAATCTCGGAGTGCGCACACCGGGTCCGTCCGGGCCGACCACCGGTCCGGTCACGGGAAGTTCGTCCCTGACGCCGAATCTCGACAACATGCCCGGCATGGGCGGCCCGGCAGGTCCCGGCGGTCCGGCAGGGCCCAGGCCCGGCGGTCCGTCCGGCGGCCAGGGCGGTCCGTTCGGCCCCGGTGGTCCGTCCGGCCCGGGTGGTCCGTTCGGTCCCGGTGGTCCGTCCGGCCCGGGCGGCCCCGGCGGCGTACCGCCCCGGATGTCCGACGACACGGCGATCCTGACGCCGCAGGCCGCGGCCCCGGCGCCCGGCTCCGCCGGTCATGTCTCCGGTGACACGCTCACCAGCGGCATCCCCGTCGTCCCGCCGGAGTCCCGTTCACCGTTCCCCGGTAGCCCGGGTGCTCCCGGCGGCCCGCGTACCGACCTGGGGTCCGACGGGCCCATGGGCAGCGGGCCGGCCGGTCCGGCCTCCCAGGCTCCCGCACCCCGGCCCGTACCGAAGGCCGCGCCGCCCGCCAAGAAGGGCCGATCCAAGCTGGTCCTCCTGGGCGCGGGCGTCGTCGTGCTGCTCGGCGTCGCCTATGGCGCCGGACTGCTGATGAACCACTCCGAGGTCCCCAAGGGCACCACCGTCCTCGGCGTCGACATCGGCGGTGGCACGAAGGAGGAGGCGGTCACCAAGCTCGAGGCCGCCCTCGGGAAGCGCGCCCAGGCGCCCCTCCAGCTCTCCGTGGACGGCAAGGAGCAGAAGCTCGCCCCGGACAAGGCCGGTCTCACCCTGGACAGCCAGGAGACCGTCCGAGGCGCCGCGGGCAGCGACTACAACCCGGTCTCGGTGATCGGCTCCCTGTTCGGCGGGGCACGCCCGGCCGACCCGGTGATCCCGGTCGACGAGGAGAAGCTCGGGGTCGCGCTGACCGACCTGGCGGGCGTCTCCGGATCCGCCAACGACGGCACGATCAAATTCGAGCCGAACAAGGCCGTGGCCGTCCCCGGCAGGACCGGCAAGGCACTGGACGTCAACCGGTCGATGATCTCCGTTCGCGATGCCTACCGTGCGCAGGTCCAGACCGGTAAGCCCGCCGTCGTCGAACTGCCCGTCGCAACCACCCAGCCCACGATCGACAAGGCCGAACTGGACCGGGCCATGAAGGACTTCGCCGAGCCCGCGATGTCCGGGCTGGTCACCATCAAGGCAGGCTCCAAGAAGATCGATTTCGGCCCGGCGAGGTCGCTGCCGCAGATCCTGTCCATGAAGCCGGTCGACGGCAAGCTGGTCGAGGTCTACGACAGGGAGGCGATCGACGCCCTGCTGGACGGTGTCTTCGACGGCGTCATGATCACCAAGGGTGACGGTACGAAGCACCAGGTCAGCGCCTCTGACGTGGCTCAAGCCATGCAGACCGCGCTGCTCGGCAAGACCTCCGCGCAGCGCACCGTCGCGATCGACCTCGGCGGCGAGGGCTGACCGGACGCCACCCCTGCAGCCGCCCCTGTCCGGATTCCGGGCAGGGGCGGTGCCGTGTCCCCCGCATGGCATCTGTCATCCCCGGATGACGACCGGCGGCACTGCCGCCCGGACCGCGGTCCGGGCCAGGCTGGACGTATGACAACAACAGCCGCCGAACACATGGCCGATGGCCCGGCCGTGGTGAGTTTCGACCACGTCAGCAAGGCGTACGGGGGACGTACGAGCCGTCGACGGACTCACCCTCGGCCTGTACCCGGGCCTGACCGTGGCACTGCTCGGCCCCGACGGCGCGGGGAAGTCCTCCACCCTCGACCTGCTCCTCGGGCTGCGGCACCCCGACTCCGGCACCGTCCGGCTCTTCGGCATGAGCCCGCAGGAGGCCATCGCGGCGGGCCGGGTCGGGGCGATGCTGCAGTCCGGCGGCCTGATGGAGGACGTCACGGTCGCCGAGCTCGTCGGTCTCGCCGCCGCTCTGCATCCCCGGCCGTACCCGGTGGGCGAGACAATGGCCCGCGCCGGAATCGCCCGGACTCGAACGGGTCAGCAGACAGGCCCTCGTGGACGTACGCAGTGCGGTCACCGGCTACCGCAACCCGACCCTGCCCGGCGAACTGGCCGGAGCCCGTACCGCACTTGCCGCAGCCGGTATCACCGCGGACATACCGGCCGATGCCCCCGAGGACCTGCCTCGGAAGCCGGAGGAGGTGCTCGCCTGGGGCATACGGGAGGCGGTGACCAACGTCGTGCGCCACAGCGGCGCCCGGCACTGCACGATCACCCTCACCCGGCGCCAGACCCTCGACGGGCCCCTGCTCGAACTCGTCGTCGCCGACGACGGCCGGGGCGCCCCGGACCCGAAGGCGGGCAACGGGCTCACCGGCACCGCCGAGCGGCTGGCCGCGGTCGAGGGCACGCTCGTCCCGGGACCGGTCGGCGGTGGAGGGCCGGCCACGGGCACAGGGGCTTCGCACTGACCCTCCGCGTCCCGGTCGGATCCGGCCTAGGATCCACGGAATGAGCATGATCAGACTCCTCCTCGCCGAGGACCAGTCCATGGTGCGCGAGGCCCTCGCGGCGCTCCTCGGTCTGGAGCCGGACATCGAGGTGGTCGCCCAGGTGGCCCGCGGGGACGAGGTGCTGGACGCCGCCCGCGAGCACTGCGTCGACGTCGCCCTCCTCGACATCGAGATGCCGGGCCGCACGGGCATCGAGGCAGCCGCCGAGCTTCACCGGGAGCTGCCCGGCGTCAGGATCGTCGTCGTCACCACCTTCGGCCGACCCGGCTATCTGCGCCGGGCCATGGAGGCGGGCGCGGACGCGTTCCTCGTCAAGGACGCGCCGGCGTCCCAACTCGCCGCAGCGGTACGCAAGGTGCTCGCGGGCGAGCGGGTCATCGATCCGGCTCTTGCGGCTGCCGCACTCGCCGACGGTGCGAGCCCGCTGACCGACCGCGAGCGCGACGTACTGCGTGCTGCGGCGGACGGCTCCACCAACGCGGAAATAGCCGGTGCGCTCCATCTCTCGCAGGGGACCGTACGCAACTATCTCTCCACGGCGATCCAGAAGATGGCGGCCCGCAACCGGGCGGAGGCCGTCCGGATCGCCCGCGAGAAGGGCTGGCTCTAGGGTCTTTCGTTCGGATCAGGCCGGACCCCGCGAGCCCGGCATGATCCAAACGAAAGACCCTAGGGCCCCGGGCCGGCCGGTGAGGCTATCTGCCTGGTCCGACTCCTGACGTCCCGTTTCGTCAACGGGGCATCACTGCAAGGTCTTTCAGAAATCATCGGCAAAGTATTGCGTACCTTCTTGACGTGTTCACCACCAGGAAGGCAGGCTCCGAAGTCCCCCCACGGCAGCCGGGCGCGTGGCTGCCGACGCCGGGTACGGGCGACTCTGCCCGTACCCGCGACAGAAGGAGCCGCAATTGAGTTCCCGCGCCGTTCGCGCAACACTGGCGGGCCTGCTCGCAGCCGGCGGTATCGCCGCCCTCGCCCCCTGGGCCTCCCAGGCGACCCCACCGGGCGAGAAGACCGTCACCGCCACCCTCTTCGAGTGGAAGTACGATTCGGTCGCCCAGGCCTGCACGGACACCCTCGGCCCGGCCGGATACGGCTATGTCGAGGTCTCGCCCGCCACCGAACACATCCGGGGCGACCAGTGGTGGACCTCGTACCAGCCGGTCAGCTACAAGATCGCGGGCCGGCTCGGTGACCGTACGGCCTTCGCTTCCATGGTCGAGCAATGTCACTCGGCCGGGGTGAAGGTCGTCGCCGACGCCGTCATCAACCACATGTCGTCCGGTTCCGGTACCGGAACGGGCGGCACGGACTACACCAAGTACACCTATCCCGGCCTCTTCCAGGACCAGGACTTCCACACCTGCCGCAAGGACATCAGCAACTACGGCGACCGTGCGGACGTCCAGAACTGTGAACTCGTGGGCCTCGCCGACCTGGACACCGGCAGCGACGCCGTCCGGACGGCGATCGCCGGATACCTGTCCGACCTGCGCTCCCTCGGAGTGGACGGATTCCGTGTCGACGCGGCCAAGCACATGGCCGCCGACGACATCGCGGCGATCAAGGGCAGGATGACGGATCCGGGTTTCTGGGTCACCGAAGTCATCCACGGTGGCGGCGAGGCCGTCCAGCCCGAGGAGTACACAGGGATCGGGGACGTCGACGAGTTCCGCTACGGCGGGCACCTCAAGAGCGCGTTCCAGGGCGGCAGCATCGCGGGGCTGAAGTCGGTCGCCGACGGCAAGCTTCCGGGCGGGAAGGCCCGTACGTTCGTCGACAACTGGGACACCGAGCGCAACGGCTCCACCCTGACCTACAAGGACGGTGCCACGCACACCCTGGCCAACGTCTTCATGCTCGCCTCTCCCTACGGATCCCCGAACGTCTTCTCCGGCTACGCGTGGTCCGACAAGGACGCCGGCCCGCCGAACGGCGGCTCCGCCACCTGCGCAAGCGGCGGCTGGACCTGCGTGCACGCCCAGCAGGCCGTCACCGGCATGGTCGGCTTCCACAACGCCACGGCGGGCGCCGAACTGACGGACTGGTGGGACAACGGCTCCACGGCCCTGGCCTTCGGCCGCGGCGACAAGGGCTTCGTCGCCCTGAACAACGGCGACGGTGAGCTCCAGCAGACGTTCGCCACCTCGCTGCCGGCAGGTACGTACTGCAACGTGGCCCAGGCCGCACCGGAGGCCTGCGACGGCAACACGGTGCAGGTCGGCGACGACGGCGCCGTCACGGCGACCCTGCAGGCGAAGGGCGCGCTGGCCCTGCACGTCTGACCGGTGCCGCAGCAAAGGCGGGGCCCGGCCGCAGCAGCGACCGGGCCCCGTTTCTTTCCGTTCACGGCTCCGTTCACGGCTCCGTTCACGGCTCCGTTCACGGCTACGGGAAGGAGACCACCTGTGACGGGACGGTGGTGTCACCGGAGGTCGGGGATCCGGTGTCGTTGATGACGTGCTCGTACTGTCCCTTGCCGCCCAGTGACACGACGAGCAGGTCGTGGAACTTCACGCCGGGCTTCACCGGCGCCTGGAACCCGTGGTGCTGCTGGATGGTCGGGTCCACGTTGAAGTAGCAGTAGCTGCCCATGCCCCAGCCCTCGTGGGTGGTGACCGAGTCGGCGACCTTGTAGGCGGCGTAGCCCTTGACGTCGCCGTTCTGGACGGCGGCCTGGTTGGGGGCGTCGTACGCCTTCTCGTTCTGGAAGAAGATCGTCTTCCCGTTCTCGCCGTACCACTGCACGT
>NZ_JBHWVO010000013.1:192604-222173 GCF_042736635.1 Streptomyces sp. NPDC060035 | reverse complement strand
GCGCTTGCTCTCCCAGGTACCGGAGGCGGCCCTCACATGCCGGTCGGTGTTCTCGATGTCACTGAACGATCGGACGATCACGGTGGGATGGTGCCCTTCTTCCGGTTCCTCGTTCCAGGTGCGGTCATGCGGCGTCCTTGCGGCCGAGGCTCTCGAGCGGATGCTTCAGGCCGTGTTCAACCTGTCTCCCGCACAGCCTTGGAGAGAATCTGCAGGCCCTCGTCGAGCTCCTCCGAGGTGATGGTGAGCGGCGGCAGAACCTTGGCCACCTCCCCCTCCGGACCCGATGTCTCCAGCAGCAGGCCCAGCTCGAAGGCGCGGGCGCAGACGGCGGCGGCGCGGGACCCGTCGGGAAACTGCATGCCCCACACGAGGCCGCGTCCACGGACCCGGGCTTCGGTCTCCGGGTGCTCCTCGGCGCAGATCGCCAGGAGCGTCTGCTCGACCTGTTCGCCGCGGGCCAGGGTCTGCTTCTCCATCTGGCCGTCGGCCCAGTAGGCGTCGAGTGCGGCGGCGGCGGTGACGAAGGCCGGGTTGTTGCCGCGGAAGGTCCCGTTGTGCTCGCCGGGCTCCCAGATGTCCAGCTCGCCCTTGAAGAGGCAGAGCGACATCGGCAGACCGTAGCCGCTGATCGACTTCGACAGCGTGACGATGTCCGGGACGATGCCGGCCTCCTCGAAGGAGAAGAAGCCGCCGGTACGGCCGCAGCCCATCTGGATGTCGTCGACGATCAGGAGCATGTCCTGGCGGTGGCACAGGTCCTGGAGGGCCCGGAGCCACTCGGCGCGCGCGACGTTGATGCCGCCCTCACCCTGCACGGTCTCCACGATCACCGCGGCGGGCTTGTTCAGCCCGGATCCCTGGTCCTCCAGGAGCCGCTCGAACCAGAGGAAGTCGGGGACCGTGCCGTCGAAGTAGTTGTCGAACGGCATCGGGGTGCCGTGCACCAGCGGGATGCCGGCACCGGCCCGCTTGAAGGCGTTGCCGGTCACGGCGAGCGAACCCAGCGACATGCCGTGGAAGGCATTGGTGAACGAGACGACCGACTCGCGGCCCTTGACCTTGCGGGCGAGCTTCAGCGCCGACTCGACGGCGTTCGTCCCGGTCGGGCCGGGGAACATCACCTTGTACGGCAGGTCACGGGGGCGCAGGATCACGTTCTCGAACGTCTCGAGGAACGCGCGTTTGGCCGTCGTGGCCATATCCAGGCCATGGGTGATGCCGTCGCGCTCGATGTAGTCGATCAGCGCGCGTTTCAGCACCGGGTTGTTGTGGCCGTAGTTGAGCGATCCGGCACCGGCGAAGAAGTCCAGGTACGAGTGTCCGTCCTCGTCCGTCAACCGGGCGCCCTGCGCACGGTCGAACACTGCGGGCCAGCCGCGGCAGTAGCTCCGTACCTCCGACTCCAGGCGCTCGAAGACACTCAGGGCGTGCGGATTGGTCGTCATGACGCGCTCCTAGCGTGGAGAGTATCCGAGTGCTGGGCTTCGGACGACGGGATGGGTGGTCGGGCCAGTGGCCCGATGCGGTACAGGTGTTCGGACTCGTGTGTGTCGGGGAAGAGCCGTGCGGGAAACAGCAGCTCACGTTCCAGCGACGCCCCGTGTCGCTCGGCGAATGAGAGGAACAGCCGGTGTGATACCTCGTTCTCTGCACTGATCGTGGTCTCCAGGCTCTGGAGGTTGCCCCGGGACCGCAGGCGGGCGGTGAGGTGATCCAGCATGGCGCCGGCAAGACCACGCCCACGCCGATCCTCGTCCACGGCGATCTGCCAGATGACGAGCGTGCCGGGCAGTTCGGGACGGATGTACCCCGTCACGAAGGCGACGACCCCGCCCTCCTCGTCGCGGGCGACCACGGAGGTCGCCGCGAAGTCACGGCACCACAGCAGGTAGCTGTACGAGGAATTCACGTCGAGCACGCGGGAATCACGTGCGATACGCCACGCCGAAGCACCATCCTCGACCGTGGGCTCTTCCAGGCGCTCCGATTGGCTCACCATGGGTCCACACCTCCGTCTCACCGCAGTGCACAAGGCGGGGGCGTTTCCCGCTGGAAGCGTGTCGGCCCCTTCAGACAAAAGCACAAACCAGCGAATTTCGCATCCAATTCGCCGTCGAAACGCCTTTCAAAATGCGCAGTCAGGATAACAGCCCGCAGGCATCTCAGCATTGTCAATTTGTTTCTCTTGAGGAGCTCTGCCGAATCATGATAGGACGACGGTCCGCCCCGGGCCACATGACATCATTCGGTGGACGTCGACTGGAAGTTCAGGCAGCAGCTCCCCTGAGGTGGGCTACATCGGCCCCCGGCGCTCACCGGGTTCGCCGCAGCACGTTTTCGTTGCAGCGTGGCCGCCAACCGGGTGATTTCCTTATCGCGCACACGGATGGATCAGCGTTTGACCAAGTCGGGGGCACGCCCAGATGGAAGGCCACTGGGCGCCTGATAATCGGAAACGGAGGCATTAGCCTACTTTCCAGAAATTGACTATGGGAAGCACCGGCTTGCGACCGATTTCCCCGACTTCTACCGAGCACGCGGGATGACAGGCGTCGAGCGCTCAGAAGGACCGGCAAGAGGGAATCACTTTCGGTGCGGTGTCACGTGCGTGGCATCACCTACCAGAGCCGACAAACGGTTGGGCTTTTCGGTATCCGTACTGCGGGGCATGGGCAGCGCGGCTCCGGTGACGAGTTGGAGTCTTTCGTACCCGTCGAGCACACCGCCCAGGCGCGACGGATCAAGGGGCCGGAGGCGTTTCTCGGAGTTGAGCAAGCCGCCGTACTCGACCTCGACCGCGCCGTCACTGTCGAGCGACACCCGGTACGACGCCTCGTGGGGCGCCACCCGACTCCGCCGTGTGTCCTGGAATGTCGTTCCACGGCTCAGACTTCACGTGGGCAGACGGACACCGGCGTGCACCGGCGCGCACCGACAGGCACCGGATGCACTTCGTCGTCGACGAGGGCACTCGGCGACCGGCGCGAAGACCTGGGCCTCTGCCGAGGTCACCCTGGTCCGCCGGCGACAGCCGGCTCTGTCCTCCTGGCACCTGGACGGTCCATACGAACGTGGTGACAGCGCTGATCCGCAAGGACGGCCGGTCACCTGGCGAAGCCGCTCATGGCCGAGGAGCCGGTAGCGCCCTCCTGATCCCCACCCCAGGTCACACAGTCGGCCCGGTATCAGCCGAAAGAAGATGATACGGCGCTGCTGACGGCGCTACCCCGGTGTGACGCCGACCCGGCCTCGGTGGTCGGCACGGTGCGAGGCGTGCGGATGCCCGGTGGACCGCAGGGGGTCCGTGATTCCGGTGGCTGTCCCGTAGTGGGCCCTGGAGCGGGCGTGCGCCTCCGGTTCCGCACCCAATGCGTCGAGCCCCAGCAGCACCGCTCCGAGCACCGGCCGTTCGGCGACCACCCGCACCTCGGCCCGCGGAGCCCTCTGCGCCAGCAAGGTACGGATGCGGCCGTCCAACTGTGCGTGGCGGGCCGCCAGAACGCTGCCGCCCAGGAGCACCGGCACCTTCTCCGTGAGCAGGCCGAGGCGGGTCAGGGCGACGGTGGACATCGCCGCCACCTCGTCGGCCATCCGGTCCACCACGGCACGCGCGACCCGGTCCCCGTCCGCGGCCGTCGCGAAGAGCACCGGCGTCAGCTCGTGCCTGCGATGCGGTGCGAGGTGCGCAAGGTGCAGGGCTTCGATCAGCGCGTACATGGACGGGAGCCCGAAGTGCGCGGGCAGCGTCCGCATCAGCGCGGTGGGCTCGCCGCGGCCGTCCTCGGCGCGTGCGGCGAACCACAGCGCCTCCTCGGCCAGGCCGCCGCCGCCGCCCCAGTCACCGGAGAGACGGCCGATGGCGGGGAAGCGCGCGGTCCGGCCGTCGGGCAGCATGCCCGCGCAGTTGATCCCGGCGCCGCACACCACGGCCACACCTCGCGGCTCGGCATCCTCCGTCAGGCCGGCACGCAGCACCGCGAAGGTGTCGTTGCGTACATCGACGCTCCGGGCCCAGCCCCGGCGCCGGATCGCCTGGGCCAACTGCTTCTCCTCGACGGGAAGATCGGCGTTGGCGAGGCACGCGGAGACATGCCCGACGCCGACGGCGCCTGCCGCCGCGAGCGCCTGCTCGGCTGCTTCGGCGAGAACGTCCACCGCCTGCTCGACACCCACCCGGGGCGGCTGGAAGCCGCCGCCCCGGGCCGCACCGAGGACTGTGCCGTCAGCGGCGACGACGGCGACGTCCGTCTTGCTGTTCCCCGCGTCGATGGCGAGGAGGGAAGCGGTCAGGCCCACGCGAGGTGCTCCCGGTTGTGCGCTATCAGCTTGTCGGTGAGCGCCTCGGCGTACTCGAACTGGCCGACCAGGGGGTGCGCGAGCAGTGCCTGGAACACCCGGTCGCGGCCGCCGCGCAGGGCGGCGTCCAGGGCGAGGTCCTCGTACGCCGTCACGTGGCCGATGAGGCCGGAGTACAGCGGGTCGAGCTCCGGCACGGCCAGCGGGACGGCTCCCTTCGCGTCGATGGTGGCCTGGACCTCGATGACCGCGTCGTCGGGGAGGAACGGCAGGGTGCCGTTGTTGGCGGTGTTGACGACCTGGATGGGCGAGCCGCCCGAGCCGAGCAGGCCCGAGGCGAGGTCGACGGCTGCCTCGGAGTAGAAGGCGCCGCCGCGCTTCGCGAGCAGGGCGGGCTTCTCGTCGAGGGTGGGGTCGCCGTACATGGCGAGGAGTTCCTTCTCCATGGCGGCGACCTCGGCCGCCCGCGACGGCTTCGTGCCGAGCTCACGGACGACCTCGTCGTGCGCGTAGAAGTAGCGCAGGTAGTACGAGGGAACGACGCCGAGCCGGTCGACGATCGCCCGCGGCATGCGCAGGTCGCCGGCGAGGGCGTCGCCGTGTTCGGCGATCAGCCGCGGCAGTACGTTCTCGCCCTCGGGGCCGCCGAGGCGAACCCCGAGCTCCCAGGTGAGGTGGTTGAGGCCGACGTGGTCGAGGTGGATCTCTCCCGGGGTCACGTCGAGGAGTGCGGCGAACTTGCGCTGGAAGCCGATCGCGACGTTGCAGAGGCCGACGGCCTTGTGGCCGGCCTGGAGCAGGGCACGGGTGACGATGCCGACCGGGTTGGTGAAGTCGATGATCCAGGCGTCCGGGTTGGCGCGCCGGACGCGTTCGGCGATGTCCAGGACGACGGGGACGGTGCGCAGGGCCTTGGCGAGGCCGCCGGCCCCGGTGGTCTCCTGGCCGATGCAGCCGCACTCCAGCGGCCAGGTCTCGTCCTTGTTGCGGGCGGCCTGGCCGCCCACGCGCAGCTGGAGGAGGACCGCGTCGGCGTCGGCGACGCCCGCGTCGATGTCCGAGGTGGTGACGATCCGGCCCGGGTGGCCCTGCTTGGCGAAGATCCGCCGGGCGAGGCCGCCGACGAGTTCGAGCCGGTCGGGCGCCGGGTCGACGAGCACCAGTTCCTCGATGGGCAGGGTGTCCCGCAGCCGTGCGAAACCGTCGATCAGTTCAGGTGTGTAGGTAGACCCGCCACCCACTACTGCGAGCTTCATCAATCAGCCCTTTACTCCGGTGAGTGTGACGCCTTCGACGAAGGCCTTCTGTGCAAAGAAGAAAACGATGACGACCGGCACCATGACGAGGAGCGTCGCGGCCATGGTCAGGTTCCAGTTGACGCTGTGGGCGCTCTTGAAGGACTCCAGCCCGTAACTCAGCGTCCAGGAAGCGGGGTTCTGGGCCGCGTAGATCTGCGGCCCGAAGTAGTCGTTCCAGCAGTAGAAGAACTGGAACAGCGCGATGGCGGCGATCCCCGGCTTGGCCATCGGGACGATGATCGTCAGCAGCGTGCGGAGCTCCCCGCAGCCGTCGACGCGGGCCGACTCGATGTACTCCTTGGGGATGGTCAGCAGGAACTGCCGCAGCAGGAAGATCGAGTAGGCGTCGCCGAACGCCATCGGGATGATCAGCGGCCACAGGGTGCCCGAGAGGTGGAACTGCTGGGCCCACACCAGGTACATGGGAATCACGATGACCTGGGGCGGGAGCATCATCGTGGAGATGACGAGGATCATCAGCCCTCGTCGGCCGCGGAAGCGGAACTTGGCGAGCGCGTAGGCGACCGGGACGGCCGAGCAGACGGTGAAGAGCGTGCCGAGCCCGGCGTACATCAGCGAGTTCCTCCACCAGGTGAGGAAGCCCTCCGTACGAAAGACGGCCGTGTAGTTCTCCCAGTGCCAGGAGTCGGGCCACAGGTCGCCGCTCATGGCCTGCGCGTCGCTCATCACGGACGTCAGGAACACGAAGACGAACGGCAGGACGAACAGCAGCGCGATGGCCAGGGCCACGCTGTGGACGGCGATCCAGTTCAGCACGCGTTTGCGGCGGGCGCGCGCGGCCGCGGGGCCCTGCGCGCGTGAGGTGGACGGGGCCCTGGTAGCGGCCGGGGCTTCGATGGTCGTAGTGGTCACCGGAATCAGTCCTCCGCCGAGAGCAGGCCCGAGCGCTTACGCATGAGCAGCATGGTCACGGCCATCGCGATGGCGAACAGCACGAGCGACAGAACGCACGCCGCGCCGGTGTTGAAGTTCTGGAAGCCCATCGAGTAGACGAGCTGCGGGACAGTGAGGGTCGAGTGGTCCGGGTAGCCGGGCTGGATGACCGAACCCGGGCCGATCGAGACCCCGGAGGCGAGCTTCCCGGCCACCAGGGCCTGCGTGTAGTACTGCATCGTCTGGACGACGCCCGTGACCACCGCGAACATCACGATCGGTGTGATCGACGGCCAGGTGACGTAGCGGAACCTGGCCCACGCTCCCGCGCCGTCGAGCTCGGCGGCCTCGTACTGCTCCTTCGGTACGTCCAGCAGGGCCGCCATGAAGATCACCATCAGGTCGCCGATGCCCCAGAGCGAGAGCATGACCAGGGACGGCTTGGCCCAGTTCGGGTCGTTGAACCAGTTCGGACCGTCGACCCCGATGGCCGAGAGGATGCCGTTGACCGGCCCGGTCGCCGGGTTGAGGAGAAAGACGAAGGCGACGGTCGCGGCAACCGGAGGCGCCAGATAGGGGAGGTAGAAGGCCGTACGGAAGAAGCCGGGGCCGGTCTTGATCTTCGTGATCAGCAGTCCGAGCGTCAGCCCGAAGACCACCCGCAGCGCCACCATGATCACGACCAGCCAGAGGGTGTTCCACAGGGCGGGTCCGAACAGCGGCATCTGCTCGAAGACGTAGGTCCAGTTCCGCAGGCCGACGAAGGTCGGCCGCTGGATCTGGTTGTAGTGCATGAAGGAGAAATAGACGGTGGCGATCAGCGGATAGGCGAAGAAGACGCTGAACCCGATCAGCCACGGGGAGAGGAAGCCGAGCGTGCGCAGTCTGCGCCGCGCCGGCGTGGAAAGGGTGAGGGCCATGGTGTGGTGCTCCCGCGTCGGTCAGCTCTTCGACTGAAGGGTGTCTGCGTCGATCTGTTCGTCGAGCTCGCGCAGCCCCTTGTGCAGGTCAGGGATCCGTCCCGCCTCGGCGGAGTAGGAGAAGTCCTGCAGCGACGTGATGTACATGCCGCCGGTGGTGGACTGCGGCATGGCTTGGCTGTACTTGTTCTGCGCGATGTCGATGAACGTCTTGAACGTCGGGTCGGCGTCCAGGTCGGGCGACTTCAGCGCCGCATACGTCGAGGGCACGTTGTGGATCGCGTTGGCGAAGTCCACCACCTGACGGGTGTCCGTCGTCAGGAACTTGACCAGCTCCCAGGCCGCGTTCTGGTGCTTGCTGCTGTGGCCGATGCCGGTGACCGTGCCGGTCAGGTAGCCGCGCCCGTACGTGTCCGCCTGGTCGTCGGGCACCGGGAGCGGGGCCACGCCCCAGTCGAAGCCGGCCTTGGCCTCGTTCAGCATCAGACCGCGCCACTCGCCGTCGAGGTGCATGGCGAGCTTCCCGGTGAGGAAGGCGTTCTGCGCGGACGACTCGTCACCGAACGAGGTGCGGAACTTCTCCAGGGCGCCGTAACCGCCCTGCGCGTCCGCCAGTTGGCCGGCGACTCGGTAGAAGTCGGTCGTCGCCTTCTGCCCGGCGAGGGCCGAGTGCCCCTCCTTGTCGAAGTACGTGGGGCCCCACTGGCTGAACAGGCGGTCCGGACTGTTCTGGTACAGCCGGAAGTTGGGCATGAAGCCGACCCGCTTGTACGAACCCTTGCCGGAGCGCTCGGTCAGCTTCTTCGCGTCGATGACGAACTCCGACATGGTCCGCGGCGGACGGGCGATGCCCGCCTCCTGGAACGCGTCCTTGTTGTAGTACATGCCGAACGCGTCCGCGAGCAGTGGGAGCGCGCACTGATTGCCCTCGAAACTCGTGTACTGCAGAAGGCTCTTGGGGAAGATCTTCGCCTTGTCGACGCCGGTCTTGACCAGGAACGGATCGAGGTCCGCCCACATCCCGGATTCGCAGTACTGGCCCACGTTGTTGGTGGTGAACGATGTGATCACATCGGGTGCGCTGTCGCCACCGGCCCGCAGGGCCTGGTTGACCGTGGCGTCGGTGACGTTGCCGGTCGCCCGGACGTGGATGTTCGGGTGGAGCTTCTCGAAGCGGGCGATCGAATCGTTGATCGCCTTCACTTCGCCGGGCGACGACCAGCCGTGCCAGAACTTCAGTGTGACGGGGGCGGTGACGTCGTCCTCGGCGCTGCCGACGCCGGGGTTGGCGCAACCGGACAGCAGTAGTCCGGCCGTGGCGAGTGCCGCGGACACGCACGTGCGTATGCGCCATCGCTGCATGGCGGCTTCCTTTGCGGTGGTCTCCCCCGTTGGGGAGTACGGAACAGGGGGCGGTGGGGGGTCAGGCGGAGGTGTCGAAGACGGTGTGGCGTGCCCGGGTGAGGGCGCGGCGCAGGGCTCCGATGAGGATGGGGTCGCCATCCAGGTCGCTGATGCGGAGCTCGGGCCGGGGAAGTGCGAGGCCGGTCATCTCCTGCTCCACGAGGGCGCGGAGTGATTCGCCGCCGGCCTGGGCGACCCTGCCCGACAGCACGACGAGGTCGGGGTCGACCACGGCGACGACCGAGGCCAGGCCGGTGGCCAGCCGGCGGGCCAGCTCCTTGCGTACGGAGTCGTCGGCGAGCGCCTCCTCCAGCGAGGCGGTACCGCCGGCGAGCCGTCGTACAGCGGCCGCGGAAACGAGGCTCTGGAAGCCGCCGCCGGCGTCCTGGCCGGTCTGCACTGCTTCCTCGCGTGCGAGAGGTGCGCCGGGCAGGGGCATGTAGCCGATCTCGCCCGCTCCCCCGGTCGCGCCGCGCAGCAGTGTCCCTTCGAGCACAATGGCGGCGCCGACACCCTCGTCGATCCAGGCCAGCACGTAGTTGTCCCGGTCCTGGGCTGCGCCGTCGTACTGCTCGGCGAGCGCGGCGAGGTTGACGTCGTTCTCGATGTCCACCGGGGTGCCCAGCACCTCGGCCAGTTCGCCGCGCAGGGTGCGGGAGTGCCAGCCGGGCAGGTGGGGGGCGTAGCGGAGCTGTCCGCTGCGGGGGTCGATGGCTCCCGGCGTGCCGATGACGGCGGCCGCGATGTCGTCGTGACCGAGCCCGGCCTGGCGGAGCGCTCCGTCGACGGCCTCGGCGACGAGCTGGGCGGTGCGGTGGCGCACGTCCTCGGCGACGGCGCTCGCCGTGATGTGACAGCGACCGGCCTCATGTCCGGCGATGTCGGCGACGATCGCCGTGATGCCGGTGGGGCCTGCGGACAGGGCGGCGACATACCCGGCGGAGGGGTCGACCTCGTAGAGCAGTGCGTTCGGACCGGGGCCTCCGGTCTGCGCCCCGACCGCCCTGGCGAGTCCGGCGCCCTGCAGGCGCTCCAGCATCTGCGAGATGGTCGCCTTGGAGAGGCCGGTGAGCTCACCGATGCGCGCCCGGGTCAGGGCGCCGTGCGCCACGAGGAGGTCCAGGGTCGCGCGGTCGTTCATCGCACGCATGGTGCGCGGGGTACCCGGGGTTCCCCTCACCGGAGCGGCCATGGAGTGGCTCCTCATTGAATAGTTAGGACACTTTCCGATCTATTCGAGGAATGTAGGTCCGACGGGGAAGTGCGTCAAGGGTGTTCTCGCAAGAGATGGGCTAGGAGTTTCCGGGAGTAAGTTGGACAAGTCGGCGCATGCCTTGCGCATCCGGGGCAGCGGTGCGTGATCCAGCGAAAACTGGGGCCCGGAGTCACTGTGGCCGTCCTTGAGGTCGACGAGTTGTTCCTGCCCGTTGCCCTCGATGAGGGCGGTGACCGTGCGGGTACAACCTGAACCTGTCGGAGTGCTTCGCCGCCGGGGCCTGCTGACTCTGCAACACTCGCGGGGCCGCAGCACACCGAAGTCCGTGGCCGACGACCGGCGGCCCGCACAGCCCCTGCCCTCTGCCTGTGATCAGGCCTCCGAAAGTTCGCTGGATCCGCTGGACAGGTCCACATCCGGATCCTCGGCCATGCACTCCGCCACCGGCTCGGCCGGATTGGCATCCGAGGTCAGCCCGAACAAGACCGCTCCCGTGGAGGCGCCGAGCCGCCACCGCACCTGACGGTCCGTATCGTCGACGTTCGTATCCGCCAAACTCCTTTAGAGCAACCGCTGAACACCCCGCAGGTTGACCCGATCTCGTTCGGGACGAAAGGGGTCGTGGGTTCAATGGTGTGTGGGGCCCTGGGCCCACTTGGGAGCCGTTTGGGAGCCGTTTGGGAGCCCACCTCAGCTGACCGCCGCAGGCAGCCTCCCGTCGGAGGTGAACAGCAGCTACGGGACAGCCTTTACGCGCTTGCGCATGGCTGGCGGTGGCGCGTCGTTCATGCATCTGCTCGTACCGTTCGGGCGGGTTCTTCCTGAACTTGCGGTGCGGTGGTGTCACCAAATGCGCCCGCCCGTCCGGGCACCGACTCCCTGGTAACCGACATCGGCCAGGCCCCCCACGGCGGGCCCGTCGGCCAACAGCCTGACCAGGCCCAACTGTCGGGCGTGGGTATGTCCGCGCAGCCGGCCGGTTCGGCATGGTTGCAGAACAGCAGCCGTCCCTCGGCATCCGTGACGACCATGGACTGTCGGCACGGCAGGAAGGCGGCCGGAGTCCGGTGCCGCCGGGGTCAGCCCGACTTCGGCGGCTTCTGCGCGTCGAAGGCGAAGAGAGTGTTCTTGGCCGCGGCCAAGATCACCACGCGCCCCGCAACGGTCACGCGCGGGCTTGCGCCCTGCTCGCCCGTCAAACCATCGGCCTGCGGATCTGTTGTCCACAGGGGTTTGCCATCGTACGGCGACAGCGCGACCACCCGCCCGGTGGCCGAGCTGAAATACAGCGCGTCGGCTCCCGCAACGGGACCCGACGCGCCCTCCACGCCCGTCTGCCGCGACCACTTCTTCCGGCCGGTCGCGGGGTCGAGCGCTGTGATGAGACCGGTCTGCCCGCTGACATAGACGGTGCCGTTCGCGAAGCCGGGCGTCCCCGCGTATGTCTTGGCCAGTCGGGAGTACGTGACCTTCCGCGAGGCCGGGTCGACCCGCGCCACCCCGTCGTAGCCGGCCAGCGCCGGTCCCTCCATGTGCCCCTGAAGGAGTAGGAGCCTGCCCTTGGCGACGCCCATCGGCACGGCGGGGCCGTCAACCGCGATAGGCCTGCCCAGTGTCCCCGAGGCGCGGTCGACCGTGTACAGGGTGGGGTGGCGCACCTCCGAGGCATCCACCTCCGTATCCGTCGCGCACATCGCCAAGAGCTGTGGGCCCACCGGGACGGGAGCGCACCGCCTACCCGCGGGGAACGACGTCGTCCAGGTGACCTCACCGCTGTGCGCGTCCCGGGCCTCGAAGCGGGAGTTGGAAGCGTCGACCGTCACAACGGCGGAGCCGACCACGATGGCGTCCTGCGTCCGACCCGTGACGGCCATCGACTGGGCGCCGGACGGCACGGACCACAGCTCCCTGCCGTTGTTCGCGTCGATGGCCACCACCTCGCTGGGAGGGTCCTGCGGGGCGTCCTGGGCGGCGAAGCGGTAACCGAGCACCGTGTCGTCGGTGGCGCCCACCAGGTGCATGCCCTGGACGGGGACGCCCGGGCTCTTCACCGTCCACACCCGCGACCCGTCCAGGGCCCTGATACGGGTCGCGACGACACCGCCGCCCCCGCAGAACAGCGCGTCGCCGCGCGAGACGCAACGCAGCTCGTCGGGGATGTCCTCGAGACCGCCCTGCACGGTCGTGCGCCACGGCTCGAAGCCGTCCGGAAGTGCGGCACCCGGCGCCGCAACGCTGTTGCCCTTGTCGCCGCCGCTGTTCCCCCCAAAGCCGCCCGCCTTCAGCGCGACGACTCCCCCGCCGATCGCTGCCACGGCGACCGCGGCCGCGAGCACAGGACGCCATCGGCGACGCAGACGGCGGCCGACGGAGGTGCCGGTGCTCCCCGTATCGGGACCGGCCGGGGCAGTGGTCGGGGCAGTCGGCGCCGGGGTGGCCCGCGCCGCGAAATGGTGCTGGGTGATCATGTCGCGGGTACGGCCCGCGCCAACCCCGTTCGCGTCGGTCCCGCCGAGGTCGGCCGGCAGGTCCCGCAGCAGCACGAGGAGTTCGTCCGCCGAGGGGCGCCCCTCGGGGTTCTTGTCCAGGCACGACTCGACGACCGCGCGCAGAGCCACCGGCACGGCACCCAGCGACGGCTCCTCGTGCACCACCTGATACGCCGTCATGTACGGGCTGTCCGCGTCGAAGGGCCCGTGGCCCGTCGCCGAGTACACCAGCAGCGTCCCCAGCGAGAAGACATCGGACCGCGGCCCCACACCACGCGGCGCCTGCAACTGCTCCGGCGACATGAAGGGCGGCGTACCGATGACCCGCCCTGTCATCGTCAGCGTCTGCTGGTCCACGGCGCGCGAAATGCCGAAGTCGATGACGCGTGGGCCCTCGGGCGAGAGCACGACGTTCGAGGGCTTCAGGTCACGGTGGACGACCCCCACCCGGTGGATGTCGCGCAGCGCCTCCGCCAGCCCGATGGCGAGCCTCCTCAGCTCCGCTCCGTTCAGCGGACCCTTCGCGGCGATGCGCTGGGCGAGCGTGTGCCCCTCGATGTAGGTCGTCGCCATCCACGGCTGCTCGGCCTCAGGTTCAGCGTCGACCACGGCGGCGGTGAACGCGCCGCTCACCCGCCTCGCCGCCGCCACCTCCTGTCGGAAACGGATGCGGAACTCGTCGTCCCCCGCGAACTGCTGATGGATCAGTTTGATCGCGACAGGTCGCCCCGAACTCGTACGGGCCAGAAAGACCGTGCCCATGCCACCCGAGCCGAGCCGCGCCTCAAGTGGATAACCGCCGATCTCGGCTGGATCACCTCCGCGCAGCGACACTCTTCCCGACCTCCCGTTCCCCCGTGCACCTCTGCCACCACGGGCCTGCGTACCTGTCTGCACACAAACTAGCCCCAGGGCAGTGGTGCAGAGCGAAGCGGGTGACGAACAGGGAGCTCAGGGCTGCTCCCGTGCCGCACACGACGAAGCCCCGCCAGAGCCAATGGCACGCGGCAACCGCCGCCCACAGTCCCTTCTGTGGGCGGCGGTTGCCTGTTGCATGGGATGCCGGGGCTATGGCTTCACCGGATCACCGTTGCCCAGTGCCGGCCACCACACATCGTCGTCCTGGGTCGGTTCCAGTATCTGTCGTCGCAGCTGGCTCTCCGTCCGTGTACCACGGCGCGCCAAGACGGGCGCGGTCCCCGGCGCGGAGGCGTTGGACCTACACGTACGTATCGAGGCGCTGGTTGAGGCGGTTGTTGTTGTGTGCGCTCACGTAAGCCCTTCCGTCTGCCGCCGGGCGCGCTGTACGGGTACGGGATCGTACTGCTGGCGCTGCGTCTTGCGGCGGCCCGGATGCCGGAGATCCCTGGCCGCGGTGAGCACGTAAGCAGGCGTCCGGAGCGCCTCACCGCGGAGGCGCTCCGGAGCGTCTTCTTCCTTAAGAGGCGTCCTGCTTGGGGGCCTTCACTCGGTCGCCCTCCGGCGTCGCGGCCCTCACCAGCTCCGTGGAGCGGATGGTGCGGGTGCCCCGCGACACCCTCAGCCGCACCTGGGCGCCGGTCGCGACGCTCTGCGAGGCCGCGGGCAGCGCCCAGGCGGTGGTCAGGTCCGTGTTCCCCTCGTCCAGGGCCAGGAACCGGGCCACCTCCTTGCCCTTGCGCGACTCCATCCGCAGCACCTCACCGGTGATCGTGTCGGGCTCCCGCCGCTCCAGGCAGGCGAGTGCCAGGAAGTACGTTGCCAGCCCCCCGAAGGCCGCGATCGCCGCCAACTCGCCGAGCAGGGGGCCCTCGTGGGCCGCCGCATCGCTGAACCAGCCGTGGCTGCCGCTCGCGAAGTTGCCGGGCATCATCGCCAGGAACGCCACGAACAGCGCCCAGCGGCTGAACTTGCCGGCCGCCACGAGGCCGAGCAACGCGCTGCCCACCCAGCCGGCACTCAGCACCAGTCCCGGCCGGCGCAGCGAGCCGCCGCTGTGCGCGTCGACCGCAACCGCCCAGTCGGGCTGCCGCAGCATCGCGAAGGCCCAGAGCCCCACCGCGACCACGCCCGCCGCGGCCGCCCACTGCAGCAGCCGGCTCGTCGAGCAGCCGAAGCCGGGGCGCAGCCGCGGGTAGCGGATCCGCACCGGGCGCCAGGTCCCTCCGTACGAGGACCAGACGCGTCGCCGGTCGCCGGAGTCGAAGCCAAGGAGCCGGCTGGTCAGGACGGTGACGCCGAGCGCGGTCCCGTACGCGAGATAGCGGTCCCAGACCGTCACGGAGGCGGGCGGCAGCTGGGCGAAGTCCTCGTGCGCCGTCAGCCAGGCTCGCAGTCCAGCCCAATGTCCGGCGCGTTCGAGGCCCTTCGGTGTCGCCCGCTCGCCCAGCGCCTTGCCGAGCAGGAAGGCCAGCACGACCCCCGGGGCCACACCGACACAGAGCGCGGCGCGCACGCCGTGCCCTCCCATGACCGCGGCCGCGGCGAACAGCGCACCGGGCACGAAGGCACCGATCAGCAAAGCACTGCCGAGCAGCGGTGCGAACCGGAACCGGGACAGGCCGCGCAGCCGGGCCTCGGCGATGATCTCCCGGCGCAGCGCCGTGTTCCAGGAGGCGGCGCGCTTGTCGTCACGGAAGGCGATCGCCCCGATGGGTGCGCTGCCGTTCGCCGCGCGGGCGGTGACGCGGTCCAGTACCCGCTGCTCGTACGGCATCAGCCCCGGCGCAGCCCGGCCCGCCTCGGTGAGGTGCACGGTGCTACGGGCCGGGTCGTCGCCCGGCTGTCGCAGCTCGACGAGCCCACGGGCCGCGAGATCCAGCAGGGTGGCCGCGGCGGCATGCTCCACCCCCCGCCATTGATTGCCGAGCAGGCTGACCACGCCTGGCGGTTCGGGGTCGGCCCCGAACTCCTGGGTCGCGGGCCCCGGCGTGACCACGCCGTTCCGGGTGGCGACCAGCGCAAACCCGAAGGCGGCAAGCCAGAGCACGATCAGGCCGGCGCCGCCCCAATAGAGCTGTTCGGTGAGCGTCACGCGAATCTCACCTGGACGGCATCCTGCGCCACGCTGACAGCCTCGAAGTACTCCCGCCGCCCATGCGCGCCGCCCAGCCCCGCCACGACGTTCCCCGGAAAGCTCTCGAGGGCGGTGTGGTAGCTCTGCACGGCGCTGTTGTAGAACTGCCGCGCGTACGCGATCTTGTCCTCCGCCGACCTCAACTCGGTCTGCACCGTACTGAAGTGCTGATCCGCTTTGAGCTCCGGATAGCTCTCCCCCAGCGCGAACAGCCTCCCCAGCGTCGCGGTGAGCGCGTCCTCGGCGGCTGCCCGGTCCGTAACACCGAGCCCGCCGCTTACGGCGTTCCCGCGCGCGGCGGTGACCGCTTCGAAGGTGTCGCGTTCGTGAGCGGCGTAGCCGCGCGCCCCCTCAACGAGATTCGGTATCAACTCATGCCGCCGCTTCAACTGCACATCGATCTGCGCCCACGAAGCCTGCGTCTGATTCCGCAGCCGAACGAGCCGGTTGTAGGTCCGAACAACCCACCATCCGCCCACAACGATAAAACCCGCAACAATCGCACCCACGATGACACCCACAGCGTCGCCCCCAGAGGCCCTAAAAGATCCGACCCCCCTGGCCGATCGACGCGATCTTATTCCGGCCGCCGAGGCCCGCACGGCTCAGGGAGCGATCGCCCATGGGATTCCGCGTGCTCGCGGCGGTGATCCTGGGCGAAACGACCATCAGGCTGTGAGAACGCCGTCCAAGGGTTCGATGGCCTCGCGCCAGGCGTCGGTGGGTCGCTTCCTGACGTACCTGTACCGTTCCCGTCCCTGTCGCCCGGCCCCGCCCGGAAGCTCTTCTCCTGTGACCCGTGCAGCTCGCCGACTGCGCGGCCACGGCCCTTGTACTTGGGCAACCACGGCATGCCGGCCTGAACCGATCGGCCGGATGAGGCCGACGAGCACGCCGCTGGAACCGACCGCGTGCGGACCATTCGCCGGCCGGCGAATGGTCCGCACGCCCGGGGTCAGAGCTGGTTGATCGCGCGCATCGCCAGGCCCTCGGTGCCGGCCCAACCGTTCACCCGTGCCGCGTCGTCGTAGGAGACGGAGGATCGGCCGTCGGGCAGGTCGAAGACGAGCGTGCCGTTGAGTTCGGTGCCTTCACCGGCGACCAGGGTGGCGGTGAACCGCTCGGCCTGGTCGTACTCCGCCTCGCCGCCCTCGTCGTTGCCGAAGATGTACAGGCCTGCGTACGCCGTGCCGTCTCCTTCGACGACGACGGGCTCGGTGTCCGACTCTCCGAGCGTCTCGACGATGGAGGCGTCGTTCCCGGAACCGAGCCGCACCAGTGGTGCCGCGTTGAGGACGCAGGGCTTCTTGTTGCCGTTGGTGACGGTCAGCAGGAAGTGGCGGGGGGTCTCCCCGGACGGGTCCTGCAGCTCGACCGCGGTATTGAGGTCGGTGACCCTGCAGTCCTGGTAGTCGGTGCCGTTGCCTCCGCCGGTTTCGCCGCTGTCCCCGGTCGTGTCGCCGGCCGAGCCGCCACTGCCGGTTTCGGTGGCGGTGCCGGAGTCGCCCGACGGCTCGGGACTCCTCGACTTGCTCTCCCCGGCCGACGCGGAGGCCGACGGGGCGGCGTTGTCCTCGCCCCCGGAGGCCTGGCAGGCGGTAGCCCCCAGCAGCGCCGCGACCGCGGCCGCCCCCAAGAGGGTGCCGCGCAGGGCCTGACGTATCGATCCGAGTCTCACTGTCTTCGCGTGCATGCTGTGTTCCCACTCCCCCGAGACCAGCCCCCAGGACCGGTCGATGCCTCAAGCTCCACACAGCCATTCTGGTTACTGCCCATCAGTCGGTCACCCCAGATCCGCGTCTGTTACAGCCCTCGCACGAACTGATGCCCTGGCGTGACGATGACGCTGGCGGCACGACCGCCACGGCCCGAAAAGGGGGGATAGGACGCGGTGCTCCGGGTCATACCCGGGCCATCGCTTCCCCGCAGGACTCACTGAACGCCACTGACACCGGTCAGCCTTTATCACCAGACAGACGAAGAACCTGTTGGCACGCTCATCCGCCCACCTGCGCGCCACTCAGTTGGTGCGGTTTCGACACCCCGGCCTGCATCGCGCACACGAAGGAGGAGCCTCTGGTGGCGCGCCAGGAGCGGTGCGGGGCGCTCCCGCCGGACTGGTGCTGAACGCCGCGGTGCCCGGCGTCAGCGCGCGGCTCGGCATTCAGTAACGCAGCTTTCGCTCACGCTCAGGATTCCGACGACACGCAGCTGTCGACCGCGGCTCAGATCTGGGCCAAGTCCTGGGTGAGCTGAACGGGCGGGGAGCGCCTTGGCCTCGGCACTCACCGGGGCCTCACGGTCGACAGCACCGGTCGGCTCCGCCGTTGGTAAATGATCGAGGATGTCAGGATGTCGAGCCCGGGCGCCGGCCTGGCCGAGGCCTGCGTTGCGCGACACCCGGGCCCACCACGTAAGGAACAGCCTGATGATGAATGATGATGAGTCGGCACTCGACGATCCGGTGGGCCGGTCACTCAGCGGCCGGCACGCGCATCTCGCCAAGCGGCTCGGCCGGGCCGCGACCTACCTCACGGAAGTGGCGACCTTCTCCGCCGTGTCCACCGACCCGGACAGAAGGGACTGGGCCGACCTTGCCGCGTTGCTCGGTCCGGGCGCCTTCGCCGACATGTTCAGCTCTCCGGCCGTCCCGCCGCCCGACTGGGAGCCGGTCTTCAGCCTCGACGGCCGTCAGATGATCTGGCCCGGCGACGGCCCGTCCGTCCTCCCTCGCGCCGAGCCCGACACCGGCGTGGTCGAACTGGGCACGGACGACGTGCCCGAGATGCTCAGCCTCGTAGCGCGGACCGGGCCGGGGCCGTTCTGGCCTCGCACCCACGAACTCGGCACCTACCTCGGTATGCGGGTCGACGGCACCCTGGTAGCAATGGCGGGTGAGCGCCTCCGGCCGCCGGGCTGGACCGAGATCAGCGCCGTCTGCACCGCTCCCGACGCGCGTGGGCGAGGGCACGCCGCCCGTCTGGTGGGTGCGCTCGCCACATGCATCGTGGCACGCGGCGAACGCCCCTTCCTGCATGTGGCCGAGACGAACACCGGCGCGATTGCCCTGTACGAGCGACTCGGCTTCGAGACCCGGAAGCAAGTGACCTTCCGCGGCTTTCGCACCCCTTGACGGCCTGCGGCTTCAGTGGACCGTGCACGCCCTGGGGTCAGACACCACCTGGGTGTCGATCGGCACAGAACACCGCTCGCCCGCATGGTTCCGGCGACCGGTCGGGTCTGCGGCGGCGCAGGACGTCGTTGACCGCGGTGCGGAGACGGCGCCCTCACGGAGGAGTGCCGGGGCGGTGTCGGTGATGTCGACGATGGTGGAGTGCGTGTTCGTCATGGGGCCGCTGTCGAGGTGGGTGTGGGTGGGGCGGGAGTCAGCGGTGAGCTCCAGGGCGTACACCGGCCGCTCGCCGGGGACGGGGCCGAGGTGAGTGTGGCCCGTCATGTGGCACCAGGCGGGCAAGACGTGCGCGGCGATGAAGCCGTCTTCCTTGCTCACGCCGGCTGCCCGAGCGGCCGGCACGCTGGGGGTCGCCCGCTGGATCACGTCGCGCACGTACCCGTCGGAGGTCGTGCCGTTCTGCACGGCGGCGCGGGTGGCCACGACTGCCCCGCAGGCGTCTTGGCCGAGGACCACGACCAGTGGACAGCCCGGCACGAAGATGATTTCGGCGGCAAGGGAGGAGTCGGAACATCCGAGCAGTACGGCGGACGGGTGCGGGGCGGACGCTGTGTCGGCACGGCGAAGGCGTCCTGGTTGGGGTGGGTGGGGCGTGCCGCCGGTGAAGCGCTGGTTGCCTGCCAGGAGCAGGTCAACGGCTTCGCCCGGAATGGCGGCAGTCCGGATGTGTCCGCATGATCAAGCTGCGTAGAGAACAGCCGTGATCACCCATGACCATCTCTTTCGTGTGTTCAGGACCCGACTCATCCTGCTCTCACCAGTGCTCTGACCGCATAGGTTCACCTGGTTCAGGGAGTGGTCGTAGTGGCCCAGGTTCGGAACAGTGTGAGAGCTTCGGCGAGGTTTCCGGGGCCGCACGCGGCGTGGAAGGTCTTTTCAGCGATCCAGGCGCGAACCCAGTCCTGCGTGCTGCGGTCGAGGTCCTGGTGGGGGTACTCGCTTCCTTCCAGGCCCGTCTCCTCCAGATCGATCTCGATGGTCCAGCCGGGGTTGTCGAGCGTGGCGATCTTCACGCCCCACTCGTGCTCCCAGTCGCCGTCGCACTGCTGCGCGTACCAGTTCTGCAGCCAGTCGAGGAGGGGCTCCACATCGCTCATGGCAGGAGATGCTAAGCGAGTCGCGCGCCGGGTTCGGGCGTGACTGGTCCGTCCTGCAGGGGAGCCATGACGGAACCGCTACGAGTACGCAGACTGACCGATCTGGAGGGGCAACGACTGCAGCAGATCGTGCGCCGGGCAGCACCAGCTCGGTGCGCTACCGCCGGGCGATGATGCTGCTGGCGTCGGCCGACGTGAACCGGGTGCCGGTCATCGCCCCTCGTGGCGGCCGACGAGAACACCGTGCGTGATCTCATCCACTGCGCATCGCCAACGCCCGCCACCCCGACATCCTCGCAGCCCAGCGACGAGAGCGCGCCCGAATCCGCAGCGAGAAGCATGCGTTGGGAAGGACGCCCCCTTGTCGTCGCAGCATGACCTGCAACCTGGTGAACCAATGCGGTCAGAGCACTGGCTGTGATGGTGCAACAGGCCGACTACAACCAGACCCACTCAAGCTCCAGGACTCGCCATCGGGGCCCTTTGCACAGCCGGAGTGAAGAACACCACGACCGGCCCACGGCGCAACGCCCGCCCCCCTCGCGCTCCTCGGCCTCGGATGAGCGCGAACCGGACATCGCGCGACTACGTCGAACCCTGGCTCCCGAAACAGCGACGACAGGGACTGCGGCTGCGGTGTCAGTCTGCTGACGTATCCTTCCCGCCACCACACACCGATGGGGAGGACCAAGAGAATTGACTGGCCTGTCTGCTTTCCCGCTGCCCTTTCGTGCTTCCCGTTCCATATCGTTCGCGACACCCCGAACGCTGCGGGAACTTCAGATGATGCAGTGCAGCTCACACATTCGGGCGAAGCCGGGGTGGTTCGACAAGATGAACGATGCCGACATCGTCGCCAGGTGGAGGCAGGAAGCGGTCACCCAAGGGCTCACCGAAGCGCAGGTTCGTTACGTGCTCGCCGAACTCGTGTATTACGCCGCGCTGCGGGACGGACGAACCGGCATCGAGGTGTCCGCCGTCGACGGGGTGTGGCAGTCGGACACACTGGTCGACGACAAGCTCAGATGCCGGCTGCGCGAGGCGGTTCGGGTTCTGGAGGAGGTCTCCGAAGCAGAGCAGGACTGGCATCCCGGATCCGACGGTCAGGTACTGGATCTGGTTCATCCCTCACTGTTCTGCCTGGTGAGAGAGGTGAGCGACGCACCCGAGCGGGCTTGGCAGAACCCGACGGACCGCTACTCGACACACGAATTCTCGGAGAAATTCCAGTGGCTGCCCACGGACGTCGACGTCAGCGCCGACGGCGATGTCGCCTTCCGTTCGTACGTCAACAACGTCCACCCCGAGACTCATCACGAACTAGCCTCCGTCCTGCCGGACTTGTTCGCGCGCTTGCGCCCTCTGCTGGAGAACGTGCTCACCGATCTGCGCCACCCACGGCCCCTGCGGATCAAGGCCGATCCTTTCGGGTGGTACGACTCGGAGCCGGAGCATCCGGACAAATCATCCTACAGCGATGATGGGGCCTACTCAGAAGCCCTCCGTGCATGGGAGGAGGCCCAGGACGACTGGTGGGAAAACCGCCGCCCGGTCATCCCGGACGCCCCTACCTTCAACCCGCCCGATTTCCCTGATAAATCCGCCCGAGTCGACCTGCACGGCCGCCGCCTCCAGGTCATCGTCAAGCTCGCCACCATTCACCTCACCCCGGACAAGCCCGAGTACCCCGGCGGTTCCTGGCATGTCGAGGGGATGATGAACGAGCGGATCGTCTCGACCGGCATCTACTACTGGGACAGCGAGAACATCACCGAAAGCCGGCTGAGCTTCCGGGCGGCACTCGACGACCCGCACTACGAACAGAACGACGACAACGGTCTGCGTGAGGTCTACGGCCTGGAGGACGAAGACGCACTGAACCAGACGCTGGGATCTGCATCGACCCCAGCCGGCCGCTGCCTGGCGTTCCCGAACGTCCTGCAACACCGCGTCGGCTCATTCCGCCTCACGGACCCCACCCGCCCGGGATATCGCAAAATTCTCGCGTTCTTCCTGATCGACCCGTCGGAAAGGATCGTTTCGACATTCGATGTGCCACCGCAGCAACCATGGTCCGACACCTCGACCATGACGCTTGATCAGGCCAAAACCTATCGCGAACAACTCATGCAGGAACGCAAGTTCTTCGTCGACGAACACAACGAGCAGCTCTACGAACGAGAATTCTCCCTCTGCGAGCACTGAACCAAGGCCTTCCCCGAGGCCTACGCCCGCCTGGAGGCCAAGCGTCGGGGCGAGAAGATCGGTGGTCGCAAGCCCACGCACACTCCCGAGAAGGTCGCACGGGCCATGCAGATGCTCGGCAAGGGGGACATGACCAGGCTGGCGGTCGCGCGAGCTGTCGACATGAGCCGGTCGCGGATGTACGGCCTCGTTGCGTGTGCTCGTGCAGAGCAGGAACAGGCGGAAGCCGGTTAACCACCGTGATGGTACTTTCGCCGAACCTTCGAATGAGGAGACCAGGGTGGGGAATCTCGGCGGCTACCAGTGGATAACGACCACCGCCAAGCAGGTCGGTGGCCCGAGTGTGCTGCTCGCCGGCATCGGCGTGCCGGCTACCTGACCTTGCGCGGTGTCGAGGCTGGTGGAACCGCGGCGTACAAGAAGCTGCGGAGCACGTTCGAGAAGGATATCGAGTCCACGCCCCACGAGGTCTTCACCGTCACCGCCGACGGCGACGACGGCAACGGTCTAACGGTCCGTGTCGGCAACGGGATCCGGGTGCTCAAGGACGTCGGCGAGGCGGTCCTCGTCGAGGTGATCGGCGGCCAGGACAACCCCTACATGGTCTCGCCGGCCTTCCTGGCCTCGGTCTGCGACTTCCCGGCAGGGAATAGCAATGAGGCTTGACGTCTGTGAGGCATGACAACGACGGGGTTGGACACCTGGTGGTGTTCACCGGCAATGAGACCTTTGCGGCCGGTTCAAGGATCGCCACGCTGATGGCCCTCGGGCTCACCGCCCCGATACCTTGGTGGGCCATCAAGGTATCGGCATTCACACAGGTCAAAGTATCGGTGACGCTGTTTGCCAGGCGTTGCAGCATTGTTGGCCGGTGTGAGGACCTTGCCGGGTCCCTGGTGCGCGGGGTGGCGGCCGGGCAGGTAGTTTGCTCGGATGAGTCTCCTTGATGATGTGGCCGCGCGCGACGGCTGGCGGTGCTGGGTGTGTGACGAAGCGGTCGACCCCGACGAGTCGGTGAACGACCCGCGGGGGCCCAGCGTCGACAGCCGGACTGCCGACCGGAAGGCCAAGGTCGCCGAGCGGCTCGCGCACCGCGGATGCAATTCCCGCAAGGGCGCGGTGAAGGTGGTCATCGCCTGGCCGGACCGCCTGTACGTGGTCGAACCCGCGCCGCTGATCACCGTTGCCGGGAGACTGGAGCGCAAGGGGGGCCGCGAGATGGTGGGCCGTTGTCCGACCAGGCGGGACGCCCAGGAGGCGGCGGATTGGCTGGTGGACCGGTTCTCCCGACTGGTACCGGGACTGCCGGTGACCGCCGACATCGAGCCGGGCGGCGGCCAGTTCCTCGTCACCCTGTCCACCGGCCGCCGCTGACCAGGGATCACCAGCGCACACTCGCGTAGAGCTGAACAGTCGGCCCACACCGACCTGTCCTGGCACGAGCTGATTCACATCGCTCGCCTGTGTTCAGCTTCAGCTACGGGTCGATGGCGCCGGTTGCCGCAGCCATGGCGGGGGCCGAACCGGAAACACAGCGCGTGCTCCGCGGCCTGGAGCACGTCCCGCTTCCGCCACCACTCCGTTTCACGCCGAGGCCGACGCCCTGTACGGCAAGGGCGTCGGCATCGACCGTATCGCCGGCCAATCTCCCGTCGGGGCGTTTGCGCAGCCAGCCGCGGTCAGCCGGCTCAGTGACCTGCGAACCGACGGGCATCTGTGCGCACCACTCAGTTGGTGCGGCCGGACTTCCCCTCTACAGCGCCACCGAAGCGACCCACTAACCGAGGAAGCTCAGCCGCACCTGGCGGTTGGCATTGTCAACGTTCGTATCCACCAATCTCCGTTGAGGCAACCGTCAAGGTAACCGATCGGCGCTTTCACGTGGTGAGCCATTGGAAACATGTCACCGCGACCGGGAAACGAAGAAGTGCAGGTCAAGCGCAGTTCTCAGGTCTGGCAGAAGGCCGTCAAACGCCCGGGGCGGCAAAAGAGCGTCACAACTTACGTTCGGCCAAGCCGTTCCGCGGACTGGCCGACTGTCACCAAACACACCCAGCCACGCACGAGACAGCGGATCAGCGGCAAGGTGCTGTCATGACGCGGCACCCGCCCCTGCGCCCTCTCGCACCGCGCGCGGCGGTGGGGTACCGATGCGCGACGTCGCCTGCATACGCTCGACAGCGGGTCCCCACCGGCACCCGTGCGGACCTCGTGGCCGGAACGGGGCCGCAGGACGCCGGCATTCGGGGCAAAAGCCTCGGCGGCCCCGAACAGGCTGTTGCCAGCAGGTTGCGCGGCCGGCAACTCGGGCTCGGCGGCCTGCACGGAGGCACCGTCCCCGGTGGCGAACGGCGCCCGCCGTGTGTCGGTCGGCCTTCCGGTAGCACTCGGGAGTTACGCGAGGGCCGGGAACGTCGGCCGCTTCGCCGTGCCCGGGACGTAGTCGAAGTCGGGCGTGCGCGTGCCGAAGAGGCTACCGGTGCGCGGGACTGTGGCTCCCGTGGCCGCCGGCTCTTCTGGCAATTCGTCGGCGATGAACGTCACGTCCGTCGACTCTGGTGCGACTACGCTGGTCGAGGTATCACACTTGAAGGAAGGACACATATGGCTCGCCCTTACAACCCCGGACCGAAACAGTTCGTCTTCGCTGTCGGTGATGGCAACGACCAGCAGGTCTCCGTTAGCGACCCTCAGGAAGCGTACATAGCATTCTCCGCGTTCTTCCGGAATCGAGATTCTGATACCTACACCATCAAAGACGAACCGGCGAGCCAAAGCTTGGTGCTCATGCCCGGTCAAGGTGTGATCGCCCGGATCGAGGTGGCGGACCAGCCTCGGTCGGAATACCTCCGGGTCGACAGGGCCAATCGCTACCTGCCGAGCGCGATGCTGTTTTTCGAGAACGGATATGCCGGCCTCGACTACTTCGGCCAGTGGTTCTCGGCCCTCGCGAACCTCGACGCGTCACCGGAGACTCGCGGTGCTACCCGCGCCGCCACGATCACGACCGAAGCCGCGGCAATCGAAGAAGTCGCTCGGATCTGGGGAGATTCGGGCACCGTAGACCCGAGCAACCAGCACTACGTCTTCTTCGACTCGCATGATGTCGGCGATGACCGAGCTGAACGAGCCGAACTGCTCAAGCTGATCGAATTCCTCGGTGTCGAACGAGTCGACGCCCCGGCCGAGGCCGCCGATGGCGAAGTCTGGGTGCGCACCGACATACGCCTCGACGTCGAATTTGAACGGTGGTCATGAACAGATGGTTCGGGATGGGGCTGCAACATCGCCCTGATGCTCGCCGTGGGCCCAAGGCCAACCGTGTCCAGCGGGTGCCGTTCCGGAAATGACTCGCCTACGCGTCGACCAGTGATTGCTGTATTCCTCTGGTGATGCGTAGTCAGCGGTTCCCATCTGGTCGCATCCTGTCGAGATCGGTGCCGGATCGAAGTTGCTGTACCGGAACTCGGTGGAGTTCACGCTCGACGTCTGACTCGACCATGACGGGCTTGCTCGCTCCGGGCGGCGTGGGTGTACACGAAAGCGGCCGGTCAGATCGGTGCAGGCAGGACTCGCTGGTCTCTTCCGATGGGGAAGACTGAGTCCATGAGAGACATAGTTTTCACGCGCAGGAGCGGCTGGATCCCGAACGTGATCCGCGAGGCCGGTGAGCTGAAGCTGATGCTCGGTGCCGGGGCCGACGCCAACCATGAGCCTCGCACGTTCACGTTCTCGATCGGGGAAGCCCATCTTGCGGTGATCCGGGAGGACCTGGCCAGACACCTGCTGCTGTGGAGTGCGGTCCTTCCGCTGTGCGACGCCGCCGGAACCCAGGGCAGGCTCGACGAGAACGCTGCCGTCGCACTCCTGGACCCGGTCCTCCTCTCCGCGCCCGCGGACGTCGACGCGCTTTTCCAACGCATCCGGTGGGACAGGGGTCCGCTCATCGCCCATGGGGCTGACATCGATCTGCTCGAGCGCGGTCAGGTCTGCGCGGCGATGGGCGCGGCGACAGAGACGTCCAACGGGAAAAGAGCTCAGGAGTACCACGCGAACCGCCGTCGCGCCGAGCGCGGAGCAGCGCTCGGTCCACTCGACGCCGCGATACTGACGTACACGGGCCAGTACCTGCACGGCGCGACGGTTCCGAAGCGGATGCCCGATGCCGTCGACCCCGCGCTGCTGCCGGAGGTCATGCGTGTGATCGCGACCGCGGAGCAGGCGTGCGCCGGGATGCGGATCGGCCGCGATCCGCGACGGGGAAAGCGCGCCACGGACAAGCGCGACTGGGATCGGATGGCGACGACGGTCGACGCAGCCGTGCGCCGTGCACACCCTGAGCTCGTCGATGACGCGGTGCGGACCGTGAGCTTCCTGATGTGCTCGGAGGCCACGGACCGCTCCAGGAGCACGCCCATGGAGGATGACGAGGAGGCTGCCGGCGACCGCGCCGGCTTCGGCGAGAGTGCGAGGAAGACGATCCTGTCGTTCACCGACGACAAGGGCGCCGAGAAGAAGTGGATCCAGGACAATCCCCGCACTGCCACCGCGGAGTTCTGGGAGTTCGTCGGCGATCGCTCTGCCGCGGACAACGAAGTGTTCACCATCGAGGACGAGGAGATGGGCGAAGGGATCCAGCTCCACTTCTACGCGGACTCCATCGCCCGGATCACGACGGTGCACGAGGGTGAAGGCGAGTCGGATCCGGAGTACCGGGTCGAGTACAGCCTGGTCGACGGAATCAGCGGGTACCGGAACCTGGTGAGCGCCTTCGTCCGCGGCGGCTGCGCCTCACTCGAACAGCACGGCTCTTGGATGTCGGATACCGCTGAGTTCGAGCGCGCGCGCCGGCAGCGCGACGCCAAGTAGTCCGCCGATGCTTGCGCTCACCGGTACCACCCGCGGCGGGGAACCCAAACGGATCCGGCTCCGACTGTTCACCACCGGCGCCCGACTCGTAAACACCGGGCGCCGCCGCTGCCTCCGCCTGCCGGCTCGCTGACCCTGAGCCGGCTTGGCGACTTTGTGTCGGCCGGCTGATCGCCGGGAGCGGACACATCTGCTGGCAGCATTATCTCGGGATCCCCCCACCCAGGCCAAGCGTATGCCCGAGCGTCTCGACCAGGCCAACGCTAGTACTCCGGCCGGACTTTCGCCCGCTCGGACGCCGACCGCTCGGCTGGCCAGGCATCGAGCGCCTCCATGAACACCCCGTAGGGCGTGTGTCCTTCTGCTTCGTGCCCCGCGCCCCTCCTGTGGCCGACGGTGAGCAGGCGGTCAGGCCGGCCACAAGGCTGGAAATACGCGGTGCCCATTTGGCGCGGCCGGACTCCCCCTCTACAGTCCCACCGAAGCGACTGCCTAACGGCTGTCCCGTAAACCCTGGCGGGCGCACGACGACAGCTACGGCACCTCGCTGCGTTGTCGGAACGCCCGGATACGCCCAGTAGGAGGACGCTCCTCCGCCTTGCGATGCACCGCATCTGACGCCGCGCGCTGATCCACCAGGGATTACGGGACAGCCCTCAGCCGAGGAAGCTCAACCGCACCTGACGGTTGCAATTCGAGATGTTGGTATCGACCAGGCAGACCGACTGCCATGTCCCGAGCTCCAGCCGTCCCCCGATCACCGGCAGGGTCGCGTGCGGCGGCACGAGGGCGGGGAGCACATGGTCGCGGCCGTGGCCGGGGCTCCCGTGGCGGTGCCGCCAGCGGTCGTCGGCGGGGAGGAGAGTCTGCAGGGCGGCGAGGAGGTCCTCGTCGCTTCCGGCTCCGGTCTCCAGGACCGCGATTCCGGCGGTCGCGTGAGGTACGAAAACGTTGAGCAGGCCGTCCCTGCCGTGAGCGACTCGGGTGAGGAACTGTTCGCAGTCCGCCGTCAGGTCGGTAACCGTCTCGGTCCGTCCGGTGGCGATGTTCAGCAGATGCGTGGCGAAGGAGTCGGGCATGGCTCCATTCTGCGCCGGTGGCAAGGCGTCGCGCCCCGGAAGATTCCGGGAAGATCCGGGACCTGTCCACAGTTGGTAGAAGCGTGAACAACTTCGGGGTGCGCGAACTGGACGTGGTCGTGATCGGCGCCGGGCAGGCGGGGCTCTCCGCTGCCTACCATGTGCGGCGCGCCGGTCTCGAGCCCGACCAGGACTTCGTCGTACTCGACCACGCCCCCCGGCCCGGCGGTGCCTGGCAGTACCGCTGGCCGTCGCTCACCTACGGCAAGGTCCACGGCATGCATTCCCTGCCCGGCATGGAGCTGACGGGCGCCGACGATGGGCGCCCTTCGTCCGAGGTGATCGCCGAGTACTTCGACGCGTACGAACTCCGGTTCGGTCTGCGTGTGCACCGGCCGGTGAAGGTGAACGCAGTGCGCGACGGAAGCAGGGGGAGCGAGGGAGAGGCCGGCCGGCTGCTCGTCGAGACATCCGAGGGCGTCTACGCCACGCGCGCCCTGATCAACGCGACCGGCACCTGGGGCCGACCGTTCTGGCCACGCTATCCGGGCCAGGAGACCTTTCGTGGGCGGCAGTTGCACACCGCCAACTATCCGGGGCCGGAGGAGTTCGCCGGACAGCGGGTGATCGTGATCGGTGGCGGGGCCTCGGGCACCCAGCATCTGATGGAAATCGCCGACGTGGCAGCCGCGACGTACTGGGTGACGCGTCGGCCACCGGTGTTCCGGGAGGGCCCGTTCGGAGAGGAGCAGGGGCGGGCCGCCGTGGCCATGGTGGAGGAGCGGGTGCGACGCGGACTTCCGCCGGAGAGCGTGGTGAGCGTGACCGGACTGCCGCTGACCGACGGTATCCGGCGCGCACGCGAACAGGGAGTCCTCGACCGGCTCCCCATGTTCGAGCGGATCACCCCGGACGGAGTGACCTGGGCCGACGGCCGGAAGGTCGAGGCCGATGTGATCCTGTGGGCCACCGGCTTCCGGGCCGCTGTCGATCATCTTGCCCCGCTGAAGCTGCGCGAGCCGGGCGGCGGCATAGGAGTGGAGAACACCCGGGCGGTACGGGACGAGCGCGTCCATCTCGTCGGGTACGGGCCGTCAGCGAGCACGATCGGCGCCAACCGGGCGGGACGGGCCGCGGCCCGTTCGATCACCCGCCTGCTGGAGAGGACCGGCAGCGGAGAGACCGCCGCGCAAGGCATCTCCGCCTGATCCCGCACCGAGCACACCAGAACACACGAACAGGGGATCGGATGTTCGTCAGAACGTGTGATCGTGTCACTTCTCGCCGATCAACTCCGGTACGGAGCCCGATGATTACAGGGCGCAAGCAACGGGCTGCAGACCGCGACTGCGCAGTCCCACCGATGCACCATGCACAAGGAGAAGCACCGAATGAACTTCCTCACCAACCTGCTTGCCGGTGTCGTCCACTTCGTGGGTTGGCTCGTCTGACCATTGCTCCACCGGCGCCGGCCCGCCCCCGCCCCCCGGGGCGGGGGCCCCCCCCGGTTTGGCGGGCCGCCAACCCCGCGGGGGGGGGTGGCCCCGGGCC